>JBJESH010000115.1:0-4239 GCA_051882695.1 Oscillospiraceae bacterium
TAGCTTATTCAAGTCTTTCTTAGGACTTGCCGCATACAGCTTCAATGCCGATAGGAAGGTTTCTGTTCCCAATTTATTGCGGCTGCGAACTGCATCACATACTGTTCTCTCTAAATCATAGCAAGGGACGAGATTGCCGGATGGTGTTTTCAGCTCTGTTTTGCCAAGCTCAAACAGCTCCGGTTTGATGTAATACACCTTGCATTCAGATTTGATTGCTGCCGATGGAATACAGCCGGACGGTGCAGTAACAGTTTGTTCAAACGGTGTGCGATCAGAAATTCCATGCAAGTAGAGTGCTGTTTCGTGAGAAAAGATTATATTCTCGGAACGCTTGCTGATTGACAGCAGTTCATCCTGTATATCGTCCGGAAGGATGTACTGTCCCTTTACAATACGATGGATTCTATCTTCTTTGCACAGCTTATACAGCATTGCTTTGGAGATTCCACGCTGTGCTGCAATTTTTGTTTCGATAATTCCGCCATTTAATTTTGCCATAGCGGTGAGTTCAGTCATGTAATCCATATATTCACCTCGGTTATAACAATTTAATAATATTATATGTATAATTATGATATAAGTCAATAGGATTAATATAACATTCGAAAAATATTAACAATTAAATTATGATGAAAGTAAACATCGGTTTAAGGAAAAAACATTTGCCATATCCTTATGTTTAACCAAAATTACTGAATTAATCATAAAAAACGAATAGATGCTTTAACAGAAATGTTTATAAAAATCCGATAGATTTGCTTTAAAAGAGAGGTTGCGTGTTTTTATCGGAATGTTACTGCTCTGGTGGGTGTCCCATATGGGTTATTTACAGCCGTTGCAGCCGTCGACTGTCATAAGCAGCTCTGCACCGTCTTTACGTCCATGCCTGTATTGATAAGCAGACTGGCATTCAGGTGACGCATGAAGCGATTCAATACATAGGTTATGCCGTTTTTCGCCCCCAAAAAAGTTTCAAACTCTACCCAAATTTAGTAAGAATTACAATAAAATTGCAAAGTGAGAACAAGATAAAAAAATTGCCCCGGTAAGCTGCAAAAACTTACTGAAAAACATTGTCGATTTTTTTGTGACTTATGGCCAGTTGGCAAGCCTAATCTCGACTTTACAAAAGGATTTTTTTGGTGTATAATCCAGTCAATCCGACCGGAGAAAATACATAAAACTATATATTGAAGGAGGTATTCTCATGAGAGAACAAAAAGAAGTAGAAAAGGAACTTGCACTTAGTGACAAGAATAATAACAAGCTTAAAAAAGAGCTTTGTACAATCAAGCTGAGCAAAAAGCTGCCTTGTGTTGTAGATGCTGTTCAGCGCAGCGAGTTCCTTAGCGGTAAGATCATCTCACTGCCGGGTGATGAGGTCAGGATAGTGATGAACGAAGTAATAAACTCTCCCGAGTTTATTTCTCTGTTTGAACGCACACTCGAAAGCAGTACAAAGCTTGCAGCGTTACGCAGAAACAAGGCTGTAAAAGCTGAAAAGCGTAAGCGTATGTGCGAACAGCCTGTTCCTTCTCCCGACGCTAATACTAAAACCATTTAAACTGAAGACAAAAAATCTGCGCAAAATCCATATATTCAAGATTTAGCTTGATTTTTTGTACAGTTTCTAAATGGTTTTAGTATAAAAGTGTCTCTGAAATCATTTGATTTCAGTAAAAAGGGGTCGCAGGGGAAAAAGCAGCAAAGCGTCCGTTTTGTCCCCCGCAAGCACAGGCTTGTAAGGTGCATCTATTTCCAATCCCTCTTCTTCGGTGTACTCAAAATCCTGTTTGATTCTTCATTCGGATTTTTGAGTACACTTCACGGAGGGATTAATATCGTGCACCACAAGCCTATGCTTGCCTCACAATAGAGATTGCGGATTTTGCTGAGAACCGACAACAGGTTTGCAGTATTCCTTATGCAGTTCGCTTTGTAGACGGCAGGTTGAATTCACATTGGCAAGCGGTTGTGTTGAGTTGGAAATATAGGTTGTCCGCAGCAGCGTTGCGTGTTGTTCACGTTACAGGTACAGACAAAAGTACAGACAAATAATTCAGACAGAAAGCAGGTCATAATATGAGCAGAAAAAGCAGCAATCGTCAAAAAGAACTCCCCCATCGTCTTAGTGTAAGTCTTTCGGAAAAGACTTACAACGAGCTTCTTAAAATGGCAGAAAAGCATGGTGAGAGCATAGCGTCAGTAATAAGGATAGCACTGGACAAAAACCTTGCGATTTATCTTGGTACGGTCAGATATATTGACAAAGAACAGACAGATGATATCCTTAAGGTTTTAATGGATATTTCCGACACCAACAATAAAATTCTCAACAATGTAAAGCGCATTGGTATCAACTACAATCAGGAGTTGAGGTTAAAAAATGCAGAGGCAAAGTGTCAATCGGTTATGAAAGAAAATGGCAGTGACATATATAGTCAAATGGAAGCAAAAGATGAATTAGACAAAGCAAAAAAGGACATAGAACAGACCTGTTTAAACAAGGAAGAACTGAACGATATGCGTTCGGGTTTTGAAGCTGCAGCTGAAAAGATTGAGGAGGCATTATGGCGTATACTCGAATAACCCGAGCAGCAGATGGTGCTTCTGCAATTAAATATGCTCTGAAAGGATTGGGGCATGATGGATCGCTTAATCGTAACGTAATAGTTACTCCGATAAATATGCATAACGGCATCGAATACGAGAAACAGATGAATAGGTATTGGCGCAGAGCAAGATCAAATCATAAGGTACAGATCATTCGTATAATTCAATCGTCGTTGCTGCCATCGAGTGACCTAAACAGCTCTGCACTGTCTTTACATCCACGCCAGCATTGATAAGCAGACTGGCATTCAAGTGACGCATAGAGTGATTCGATACATAACGCATACCCGTTCTTTCGCAGGACCTCTCGAAATAATATCCGGGAGCCGAGCGATCGAGGGTCAACCCGTTCCACTTTGTAAAGACGCGGTCGGTTTCAATCCACTTGCTGTCGACATTCCTGCGCTGAATGTCTTGGAGTCCCTTCCACTTCAAAAGCATTTCCATGACCTCATCGGGCAGCTTCAAGGTTCGATAGCTCGTTTCGGTCTTCGGCGTTTCCGTGTAAGTTCCGCCGGCCTTTTTGGAATAAAGAGAAGTCCTATTATTATAATTTAAAATGAGGGCTATATGTTTTTTCCCCGATAAAACTGGGGCTTTACTATAAAATCAAAGCGTGACTGTGATCATAGCAGTCACGCTTTGATTTTGTTCTGTTGTATGCTTTCGAGTTATGCTGATGTAAGATTGCAGTTTTTTATGCAACCGTTACTTTCACAGCGTTTGAAGCGCTGCCGTTTTTGTTTTTGCCGTTATACTTGGCAACGGGTACTACCTTGTACTTATGAGTACCGGGAGTCAGATTTCCGATAGTCTTTTTATTTCCGGAGATAAAGGCTATCTGCTCGTACTTGCCTGTCTTTGAGTTATACTCGTAAACGCGGTAGCCATATGCGCCGGAAAGGTCGTTCCAGGTGAGGGTAACGGAATTGCCCTTTTTGGTTCCGGTAAGCCTGGGCGCAGGGAGCTTGCCTTGATAGCTGTAAAGAATATACGCGTCGGCGACTTCCGTCCAGCCGACCTTCCCATCGCTTCGGTTAAAAACGCCGTAGTCCTGATTCCGGTATGTACTGCCGTCCCACCAATGAAGATAAGTTCCGCCGTCTACTGTGTTTATCGGATCCCACCAAAAAGTAGGTATTCCATATTTGTTGGCTTGGGTCAGATACGCTTCCAGGTATTCAACTATCTCATCGTCATTGTTCTTGTAAACAGCGCCGTGTTCGCCTATGATTACCGGTGCGCCGGTTCTTTCCTGAAGGCTGTTCATATAGGCAAAATCCCTTTCAATTTTCCAAACGTCATATTCCGAACCCCATTCGGAAGTCGCAAAATCAGGAACATCTTTATCGGGAAAACAAAAGCCTGTAGGGTCATAATAATGCAAGTCAATGAGCAGGTGGTCATCATACTTGTCATCGGGAAGTCTGAAATCATCGAAAACTTCAGTTCTGCCATCCGGTCCTTCCGGTCCGATATTAGTGCCAAATGTAGTGAGTACCAGATTTCTCCACTTATTGTTGCCGCCGGTAGCCCGTACCGTATCGACAAAAAGCTCGTTTATTTTGTTGTGCCATTCGATATAATCCGCACCCTCGGGCTGCCAGCTCCAATACTGTATAT
>JBJESH010000116.1:0-2020 GCA_051882695.1 Oscillospiraceae bacterium
CCTGGGCGCCACCTGGGAGTCCCTGGAGCCCTACCGCAGCGGCGACCACAAAGAAAGGAAATCCCGGCAGTTCTTTAAGCTTGTAAAAATTATTTACGGCAGGTATCGCCATAATTTCCGCAAATGCGGCGGCAATGTAGGCAGCAAATGAGAATGGGGCGAAAAATTTTCCCGACATTAATGTAACGAGCGACAGAATAAATGCCATCGGTATGCCTATCAGGCAAAGCTTTGCGCGGCGTGTCCGGCAGCCGATTATTGACAAAAGCGTGAACGGAATTGCAAATAATGCGAAAACCGCCATCAGCCACGGGTCGTAAACTATACACGCAGCACCGAAGAAAAAAGAAATAAGCGGCATGACTGTTCCGAAAGCAAGACATTTTTTTACCTTTGCGTAAAGCTTTCCCGCCGTTTCATAATGTGCAAGCGGTTGATCGGGATCAAAAAGAATAGGCTTGTTGCTCATAAAAATCCTCCCCAAAATATAGATCAAAGACCCGAAATAATATCCTCATAATATTTTTTCAGCTGTTCCGCCAGATTATTCAGCAGCGCAGAAGCTTCCGCTTTTAATGCACTGTTTGCATAAAAACCCCTTTCGGCAAGAACTGCCGCTTCTTTGGCGTACTCAACAGCTTTTGCAGCGTCGCTGTCTGCGGTTTCCTCAGCAAGCTTAAGATAGCAGCGTGCCTTCACAGCAGAAAATTCGTCCGACAGCGAAGAATTATCGTCAATGCTGTCAAGAGTCATGACCGCTGCACGGTAATTTCCTTCGGCAAAATGCTTCTTTGCGGAGATAAGCGCTTCGGTTTCGGGAAAAACGCAGTCACTCTCATTTTGCGGCATCAGTGTTGATATCGGTATATCCAGTACCGAGGCAAGATATTCCAGAGTTTTCAGTGACGGAACAGCGCTTCCGCTTTCGATCTGGCTCAGCATATTCCGTGTAATAAAGCTTCCGACCACTTCGCTTTGTGTCATTTTTTTGGCAATTCGGGCTTCTTTAATACGCCGTCCTCGTTCTTCGGGAGTCATGAGGCTGCCCCTTTCATCGGTAAATATAATTTACTACATTGTATCACAGCTTTTAAACTTTTTCAAGAGGGTAAACCAAATTTATTTTTAGAAATAATAGTTACTTCCTCTTGACAGTATGGCTTTGTATGTGTATAATGGTAAATGATATTTACCTAATGAATATATCAAAAAGGGCGGTATAATTATGTTTATATTGACGAAAGCTTTGTATATAACGGTATTTTTGTGCGTTACGGCAATATTTATGCCAAACGGATTGATTTTAATGTTTATTTTTATTAAAAAGTACTTGACAAATCGTTAATATGAGGCTATAATGTAGTAAATGATATTTACATCAATGCCGAAAAGGGGGGCTTTTTATGGCTGAATGGTGGGAAAGTCTTTCAACTCTTCTGAGAATATTATATTGCATTGCTGTTCCTGCAACTTTGGTGCTGCTTTTGCAGACTATATTGTCAATTTCGGGATTTGGCGATGACGGAGACATAAACCTCAGCGATACAAGCGGAATTGATATGGGAGATACTGATGTCGATATTTCGGCAGATGCCGACGCTGATATCGGAACGGATCTCGATTGCCCTGAGGGTGACAGCGATCTGCCTTATCATGTCCATGCGGATTATGCGCCGCTAAAGCTTTTTACCGTTCAGGGAATGGTGGCTTTCTTTGCGGTTGCAGGCTGGGTGTCGATCGCCGCAGTCAGCGGAGGTATACCTGCCGTGGGTGCAATTCCGCTTGGAGTTATTGCAGGCTTTTTCGCAATGTACGGAGTGGCAAAGCTTGTACAGATAAGCAAAAAGCTGACCGAGAACGGTACAGTTGATTTCCGCAACGCTATTGGAGAAACAGCTACCGTTTATATTCCCGTTCCTCCTGCAAATGAGGGAGAGGGAAAGGTAACGCTTACCTTGCAGGGACGTTTTATGGAATGCAGCGCTGTTTCAAACGAGCGTGAGCTTCTTAAAACGGGAAC
>JBJESH010000116.1:2120-4203 GCA_051882695.1 Oscillospiraceae bacterium
GTTTTATGGAATGCAGCGCTGTTTCAAACGAGCGTGAGCTTCTTAAAACGGGAACCGTTGTGCGTGTTACGGATCTGAACGGTGATACTCTTGTTGTCGAGCGTGAGTAATACTGATTTTCCGCATAAAATTGCCAGATAAGCAAGGCAGTAATTCAGAGATATGCGGAATATCGGCGCAGTGCGCTTTACATAAAATTATTGATCAGGGGGCAGAATAATTATGGAAACCTTAATCGCTGTTTGTGTTATCGTCGTTGTGCTTTTTGCGGCGGTTGCAGCAATTCTTTCGCGGTACAGAAAGTGTCCGTCGGACAAGATCATGGTAATTTACGGTAAGGTCGGAACCGACAAAAACGGTCAGGCAAGAAGCGCAAAGTGTATTCACGGCGGCGCGGCATTTATCGTGCCTGTTATCCAGTCGTTCCAGTATCTTGATCTTACGCCGATATCCATTAACGTTGACCTTAAAAATGCGCTTTCAAAGCAGAATATCCGTGTTGATGTTCCCTCACGTTTTACGGTAGGTATCTCCACTGAGCCGGGTATTATGCAGAATGCCGCAGAACGTCTTCTGGGTCTGAAAATGATGGAGATCCAGGAGCTTGCAAAGGATATTATTTTCGGTCAGCTCCGTCTTGTAATCGCTACAATGGAGATTGAGGAGATCAATACCGACCGTGACAAGTTCCTGGTTGCAGTATCAAACAACGTTGAAATTGAGCTGAAAAAAATCGGTCTGCGCCTTATCAACGTTAACGTAACCGATATCAACGATGAGTCCGGATACATTGACGCTCTTGGTAAGGAAGCTGCTGCAAAGGCTATAAACGACGCGAAAAAGAGCGTTGCCGAAAAGGACAGAGACGGTGCTATCGGTGAAGCAAATGCACGCAGAGACCAGCGTATTCAGGTTGCTGCCGCTAACGCTACCGCTATCGACGGTGAAAACGAGGCTAAAATTTCAATTGCTCAGTCAGAGGCTGTCCGCAGACAGAAGGAAGCCGAGGCTGACGCAAAGGCTACAAACGACGCAAAAATTGCAGTTGCTATGACGAGCCGTGACGGTGAGATCGGTCAGGCAAACGCATTGAAAGAACAGCGTATTCAGGTTGCTGCTGCCAATGCGGCTGCAATTCAGGGTGAAAACGACGCTAAGATATCAATTGCTCAGTCCGAAGCAAAGCGCCGTGAAAAAGAAGCGGAAGCTCTCAAAATGGCTACCGCAGCAGAGGCTGTACAGTCTGCAAAGGCAAAGGAAGAAGCTTATTCTGCACAGCAAGAGGCAGAAAACAAGCGTGCCGAGCTGGAAATGGCTACTCAGAAGGCTGACATTATCGTAAAGGCTCAGATCGAAAAGGAAAAAGCCGAGATCGCTGCCGAGGCTGAAGCTGAAGTTCTCCGCCGCAAGGCTCGAGGCGAGGCTGACGCTCTGTATGAAAAAATGGCTGCCGAGGCTCGCGGTGCGCAGGAGATACTCCAGAAGCAGGCAGAGGGTATGAAAGCCCTTATCGAAGCCGCAGGCGATGCGGATTCTGCTGTTAAAATGGTCGTTGCCGACAAGCTTGAAGAGCTTATGCGCATTCAGGTCGATGCTATCAAGAATATCAAGATCGACAAGGTCACTGTCTGGGACAGCGGCAAAAACGGCGATGGAAACACCGCTACCGCTGATTTTATCTCCGGCATGATGAAAGCCGTTCCTCCGCTGAACGAGGTGTTCAAGCAGGCAGGAATGGAGCTTCCTGCACTTCTCGGCAAGGAGCTTGAAGCTGACGAAAAGCAGGAGAGCGTTCCTGAAAAGGCTGGGGAAGCTGCACCTGAGTCCGCCGAACAGGAGTAAAAGCTGTATAAATGGCCCTTGTTTCTAATAGGGGCAGCGAAATAAAATAGTTACAAAGCCGCTTCTGATGTTTACGTCAAAAGCGGCTTTGCGTTTTTTGAGTGTAATAATTCATTCCTTAATATTTTGTGAGAAAAATTATAGTTTAGCTTACTATTTTTCTGTAGTGAACAGCGAAGCGACTCAAAAAAGTTTCGTCCACCTTTTCAAAGGTGGCAGGGTTCTTAGGGGCAGCGCCCCT
>JBJESH010000117.1:0-4200 GCA_051882695.1 Oscillospiraceae bacterium
TATGTTTTCCTCGCTATTTTATGAACTTGATCCTCGGTGAATTTTGCCGATTCGGTTTCCGTTATTTTGTTTTGTATTTGGCTTGCGGCGTATTCCATGTTTTCTTTTGCACTTTCGTCACATCCACAGGACAGCAAAGATACGGCTAATAAGCATACTGCAAAAATAGACCTTTTTAAATGTTTCATAGAAACCCTCCTCAATTATTGTTTATTGGATTATTATAAATTCCCTTTGTACCTGTATCGTAATTAACGTATGCACAGTTATCATCAAATGAAAATGATACATATTCAACATAATAATTATACTTATCAGAATTATCCTTAAAATAATTTAATTTGACATCAATATGTACCCATGGTTCTAACGCATATTTTCTCAAAAAATCCGAATTTGCCATATTTATTGAATATCCGCTCCATTCTAATATTGCTTCAAATGATGCAGCTCCTAAAACTAAAGTATTCTGATCGTTTCTTGATAAACTATAAAATGCTTCTTCGGTCAAATCAAAAATTTCATGTGCCATTTCATCTAAAGTGGATTGATCTATCAGAGTACTAATGACGTTAAAGGAATTATAATTAAAATCTTCATTTACATTTTCAGGGTAAACACCAATTTGGTAATCGGTTGTTTGTTCTGGGTTTGCAGAAGTATAATATACATAATCAGGTATCCCATTTTTTATTTTAACAAAACCATATCCGTTGCTATAATCGTCTTCATAAAAAAAGAGATTGTCAGAAATGACTATATGGGGTGATTTGACAATTAAAAAGTCGGCAAGAAATTCCGAATGTAAAGGGATAGTTTCATTTGAAAAAATTGTACCTTTAGAAAATTCTATACGATAGTATCCATCTTTTACTGATTCTTCATTCATTTCACATTCGGCACAAAATATTGATACATTTGTAAATATATCTTTAGCAATTAGGTTTTCAGTATTGTCTGATACTTCGCTATCTGTTTGATTTTCGGTTTGGGTTGTTTTTTCTTCAGTTTTAACAGTTTTGGTTTCGCCCTTTGAATTTATAACAATCTCCTCATTTGAGCAGCCGACAGTAAAAATGCAGATAAATAATGTCATACATATAGTTATTATTTTTTTAGCAGTAAATGTAGTCATAAGAATTTCTCCTTTATGCTCCTTATCCAATAAATATATTGGGTTATAAATATATTATAATGTATTATATTGGATTTGTCAAGTAAAACTAATGATATATGTTATGCTTTTCTAAAAAGGAGGTAATATATATCATGGCATATTACAGAAGGATAAGAGAACTGAGAGAGGATAATGATAAGACTCAGCGCGAGGTTGCCGAGTATCTGGGTACTCCGTATCAATACTATGCGGTTTACGAAAAGGGAACAAGTGAGATTTCCTTTGAGCGTGCTATTGCCCTTGCGAAGTATTACAACGTCAGTCTTGACTATATTGCAGGACTTACCAACGACAAACGCGGTCTTGCTTCAAGTGACCTGAAAAAAGAACAGGCGGAGCTGCTTAATTTTGCTGAACAATTGACTCCCGAAGAGAAACAAAAGGTTTCCGTCATTCTGAAAATGCTTTCTGATATAATAAAATCTCAATGATAAAGTGCAGACAAAAATTCAACCGCTTCAAGATAATTCTAAATATAATTCTTATAACAATATAAAAAGGGTATTGAGCAGCAGTTCTCAATACCCTTGAATATTTATTATTCCGCCATAAAAGCCTTGACTTCCTCGGCACGCCTTTTGCCCTCATCATAGCCCTCCTTCCATACCGCACGGAGGGTTTTCTCGTTCTTTTCAAAGCTGTTCAACGCATGTGACGGACGGAAAATTACCGCCTTTCCCCTGCGTTCAAGCTCGCGGCAGAATTCAAGCTGCTTGTTGTATATCTTGTGCCGCACAAGCAGAAGCATCTCCACTTCGGGATATCTGCGCTTGATAAGCTGGCTCATGACAATGTTGCCCTTTCCGCACTTTTTCACAAAGCCCTCCGGCTGAGTAAGAATAATCACCGTCTTTGAGCAGCCGTCTTTAAGTGCTTGCTTTACGGAAATGGGAGAAGCCAGTCCGCCGTCGTAATAAGGCTTTCCGTTTATCATTATTGCGGGGAAATATCCCGGTATCGCACAGGTCGCCCTGAGAAACTGAAAATTTTCATCATCATCAAGAGCATTGAAAAACTCCGGCTTGCCCGTTTCTGCATTGCTAACGCCCACAAGACATTTGCCCGTATACTGTCTGAAAACCTCATAATCAAACGGTACAAGCTCATGCGGTATGTCGCCGAAAACAAAATCCAGACCGAACATACTCCTGCATTTTGCATAGTTGCCCATTCCGAGATAACGCTTGTCATTGCGGTATTTTTCAAGTATCTCGATGTTTCTGCCGAACTGCTTTGAAACATAGGAAAATGCGTTGGAAATTCCTGCGGAAACGCCTACAACGTATGGAAATTCTATCCCCTCTTCAAGAAAAGCGTCCATAATTCCTGCCGAATAAATTCCGCGGAAAGTTCCGCCCTCAAGTACAAGTCCTGTCATAATATGTTAAATGACTCCTTTCGTCCGCTTATTCGCATATTGCGGAAAATGTTTTTTTATGTTATAATATTAAAAATAATGTATCGGAGGTGTGCGCTGTGAGAAATAAAGTCCTTGTGACTGTGCTTGGTATCTGTACCGCCGTGTGTACAGTCATTGCCGATTATGCCTACACGGGACAAGTCTATGACGAGCGCGCCGCCGAGATCCGCCGCTATAACGAGCTTAACGCCGACCCTCATACACTTTACTGCGGCTACACCGTCGAAGAGCTGGGCGAGGGATACGAAAAACCCGATACCATTTTCGGAAAGATACTGCTTGATGTTCCTGTTATAAATCAGTACCCCGAACTGCCCATAGGCTGTGAAATAACCAGCGCCGCGGCTGTTCTGCAATATCTTGGATTTGACGCCGACAAGCTTTATCTTGCAGATAATTACATCATCTGGGATGATAATTTTACATACGACGAAAACATGATCTCTCACGGGCCCGACCCGTACAAGGTGTTTGCAGGTGACCCTTACGACTGGGGCTACGGCTGTTTTGCACCTGTGATAGTCGATACTCTTAACCGTTATTTTGCCGATACAGCTCCAAATTATGAGGCACTTTCGCTTGAGGACATTAATGCTGCTGACATCGAAAAACTTCTCAACGAGGGTGTTCCTCTGATAGTCTGGGCAAGCCGCGATATGAAGCCGTACAACTACCGCAAACCTGCCGAGTGGCTTCTCAACGATACGGGCGAGCCGTTCACATGGATAGGAAACTCCCACACTCTTGTCCTGTGCGGCTATGACAGCACTTGCTATTATTTCATGGACTGCGATGACAAGGACGAGATCACGCCTTATTTAAAGGAAAGCTTCCTGAACCGCTTTGAAGAAAACGGAAGTCAATGCGTAGCAGTAAAAATCAATGAGGAATAATGGTTTTCATACTAAACACCATTTAAATCACGGAGAAGAAATCGGCGTAAAAAGCTTGCGTTTATGGGTTTTTACGCCGAGAGATTCCCGTGATTAATGGGTGTTTAGTATCAGTCTACGAAAATATGAGCAACTATATAAAACATAGCAAAGCCTGCCGCATCAACGGCAAAGGCAAATACCGCAGCCCAGATCACCGTGATAAGGGGCTGCTTTTTTATTGAAGTCTCCGTCTCAGGTGCAGGTGCGTTCATTCCCTTCGGAGCCTTTCCGTCACGAACCTTTGCGCTGCCGAATCCCCATACGTTTATAAGAGCATGAATCACAACAGCAGCAATGCACCAAAAGAAATAATCGCTGAACAGAAAAAGCGAGAACACATACTCAACCGCCGCAAGGCAGACAATGTTCAGAAGCACCGTCTTGCAGAAGCTCAGATCGGTTCGGGTGAGCTTTGTGAAAATATAGAAAAACGGCATAAGAACAACCGCATTAAGCAGAACCAGCATAATGTTGCTGCCGATAATATCTGCAAAGAAAACAGAGTAGAACTCCATGGGAAATACATTCCATAGAAACGCCCACAAAACAGCAAAAGCAAGCGCTCCCAAAGCGGCAAAGCCTTTGCGCTTGTCCGTAAAGAATTTATCAATTTTACTAAACAAAAATCATCAGCCTTTCGGTAAAAATAATATTTCAATAGATTTAAT
>JBJESH010000118.1:0-4134 GCA_051882695.1 Oscillospiraceae bacterium
ACTGGCATTATGCAATGCTGCCTGTGTGGTTTATGACTTATATTTATTCAGGTAAAAAATACTTTTTTGCTATCAACGGACAAACGGGCAAGGTTGCAGGAATACCTCCCATTTCGATAAAAAAGCTTATTATAATGGCAGCGTGTATAATTGCCGGAGTCGGCGCTGTCGGAGCTTTTGTTGCAGGAGGGATAATATGAAAAAATTATTTTCTATTGTAATTTCCCTTTGTGCGGCGGTTATGATGACGGCAGTATCGGCTGTGACTGTTTCAGCTTATTCCGCAGGAATAGATGACAGAGCAGGTCTTTATTCTTCAAGCGAACTGAAGGAGCTTGAGAAGCGTCAGGAGGAGGTATCAGAGCTTACAGGCTGGAATATTGCCGTTATTACGACAAACACCGGCTTTGGCGCTGACGGTATTGCCGCCTGCGATTATGCGGAACGATATTACGATGAGACCTTCGGTGCGGATTCCTCGTCCGTAGTGTACCTTATTGACCTTGATTACCGCTGGATAGCTATGGACGGCGATGTGCTGAGCTATTTCAATTCCTCACGTTTTGATACTATGATGGATAAGTGCGAGTATTACTATCAGGATTATCAGGACGTAAAAAATCTTGAGACGTTCTATTATTATCTGGAGTATTATTACGGAAAGGGAACTGTCGGATACGATTCGAATATAGGCGCAAAGGGTGACGATTTTGAGAGCTCTATAGAGTATTACGGCAGCAGTCCTAAAAATTTCAGCTTTGATGTTTTTATTGCTTTTCTGGTTACCGGAGCAGTAATTGCTGCAATAAGTATTGCCGTTGTAGTTTCAAGATATAAATTCCATTATGCGCCTACGGCGAACTGCTATCTGAACAGCAATACCATTAATTATTACCGTCGGAACGATATTTTTGTAAGGGAATTTACCTCCCGTACCCGTATAAGCGACAGCTCAGGCGGCGGAAGTCACCACAGCGGCGGAAGCAGACGTTCAGGCGGCAGAAGCCACGGAGGCGGCGGAAGAGGCGGAAGAAGATAGCTTTTGCGTTGTCTCTTTACACAAAAACTCTTGTAAAATTTATGTTAAAATTGCCAAAGCGCCGAATATTTTTTACGGCGCTTTACTTTATAAGAAAGTTGTGGTATCATACAAAAGTATTTTAAAAGTATACGGTATAATACTAATACTAAAAACCAATTAAACTGTATACAAAAAATCTTCGCATGATCCATATAAAACTGTTTTCAACAGCTACAAGATCATGCCCGATTTTTTGCACAGCTTTTAAATGGTTTAGTATAACATGTATACCCGAAAGGAAGTTTATTATGAAAAAGAATTTTGCAAAGGTGCTTGCTGCACTTGCACTCGTACCGACTCTTATGTTTGCAGGCTGTTCCTCCGAAAACACAGAAACTGCTGAAACTAATGCAGAGGCAGGCGATACAGCTGCTTCCGCTGAGGACAACTCACTGCAGAATGTTCTCGATTCCGGCAAGCTTATCCTCGGTCTTGACGCTACATTCAAGCCAATGGGCTTTACAGACGAGCAGGACAACATCGTAGGCTTTGATATCGACCTTGCAGAAGAAGTATGCAAGCGTATGGGCGTTGAGCTTGTAAAGCAGCCGGTTGACTGGGATACCAAGGAGCAGGACCTTAACGCAGGCAAGATCGACTGCATCTGGAACGGTATGTCTGTAAATGCCGAGAGAGCTGAGATAATGAATCTTTCCGAACCATACATGAAGAACGACATGATCTTCGTTGTAAAGACAGACAGCGATATCGCTTCACAGGCTGACCTTGACGGCAAGAATGTTGCTGTTCAGAGTGGTTCTACCGCACAGGAAATTCTTGCAGATTCGGGACTCAACATTGTTCCTGTTGAGCTTGCAACAAATGTTGAGTGTCTCCAGCAGCTTGACCTTGACCTTGCAGACGCTGTATTTATGGACAGTGTAGTTGCAAACTATGAGATCACAACAACAGGCAAGGCTTATACTGTTCTTCCTGACGGACTTGCTCCCGAGGAGTATGCTATCGGTTTCCGCAAGAACGACCAGGCGCTCCGTGATGAGGTGCAGAAGATTCTTTCAGAAATGAAGGCTGACGGAACAGTTGCTGAAATTTCAACAAAGTGGTTTGGTTCCGACGTTACAACTATCAAGTAATAAATAAGGAAACGGCACTGTAATTTAACATTAATAATTATTAAAAAGTCACTTTTGATATTTCTTTCAAAAGTGACTTTCTTTTTATAAAATATTTGTTTTTGCTGCTTTGTAATATTGATATCGTTAAATAAGAACAGATAAAAATTGCCCGTGAAGAATTATTTCCTCACGGGCAACGTATTATATTACCTCTTTTAAAATAAGATATGCTACTGTGGCAAGAGATTTTGCTTCAACATAATTATGGTCGATAACAAAATTGCCGTCCTCAAGCATTCTTTTGATTTCGGAAATACGTTCAAAGCCTGCAAGAGCCTCCTGCATATTCGGAATAACAAAATATGAACGCTGCATGATATGTCTTATCTCAGTTCTTATACCCTGCGGAATAGGTACTGCGTCGGCGTTTACGGGGAAATCTGCGCTTTCAAGTCCGTCAAGCGGGATCTGCGATCCTGTTTCCATTCTTGAAGCAATGTCCTCAGCTGCCTGTCTGCCGAATACCAATGCTTCAAGCAGAGAATTTGAAGCAAGGCGGTTGTTGCCGTGTACTCCCGTATGTGAACATTCGCCCACGGCGTAAAGTCCGTCTATGGTAGTCATTGCACGGGTATTGACGTTTATTCCGCCCATAAGGTAATGCTGGCAGGGGTAGATAGGTATCATATCCTTGGTCATGTCAATGCCCTGACTGAGCAGATACTTATATATCATCGGGAAACGGTTTTTCAGGAATTCGGGGTCCTTGTGAGTAATATCAAGATAAAATTCGTCCGAATCAAGACGTCTGCCCTCGGTTACTATTGCATGAGATACAACATCTCTCGGCGCAAGCTCCAGACGTTCATCGTAATTCTGCATAAAGCGTTCGCCGTCTTTGTTGCGGAGGTATGCTCCCTCGCCGCGGACTGCTTCGGATATCAGGAAGCACTCACGGGTATGCTTATTATTGAAGGCAGTCGGGTGGAACTGGATAAGTGAAAGATTTTTTATGTTTGCGCCCATTTCGTAGGCAAGAGTGATGCCGTCGCCTGTGGCTATTGCGGAGTTTGTGGTATAGTCATAAACTCTGCCGATACCGCCTGTCGCCATAATGAAATAACGGCTGTTGAATGTCTCGTGGATGTCGTTTACTGAAATATCCGCGGAAAAGCCTGTGGAGGTTTTCTTTATTCTGCAAAGCAAGGCATTTTCAAGGATATCCACATTGGGCATTTTCTTTACAGCTTCCTGAAGCTTTGTGGTTATCTCAAAGCCTGTGGAGTCCTTGTGATGGAAAATGCGGCGGCGGGAATGTCCTCCTTCAAGGGTACGGTGGAGGTTTCCGTTCTCGTCCTTATCGAAATCAACGCCGAGAGAAATTATTTTTTCAATTTCGTGAGCTGCTTCATTTACGAGAATTTTCAGACTGTCGGGATTATTTTTAAAGCCGCCTGCGATAAGTGTATCATTTGTATGAAGGCGTGTGCTGTCGTCTTCCGGTTTGTAAACGGCAGCGATACCTCCCTGAGCGAGTGCAGAGTTACAGAGTATAAGCTCGCGCTTTGTTATCAGCAGCACCTTTAAATTTTGGGGAAGGTTGATAGCGGAATAGAGTCCTCCTGCGCCTGTACCTGCAATTATGACATCGTAATTTTTTGACATAACAAATCCTTCTTTATATATGTAGTTGTTAAATTCTTAAATTTTTATAGACTTATTCAAGTATATCATGATTTTATTAACAAATCAATACACAAAAGCATATGATTTATTTTTGCGGCTTGGTAACGTTAATTTGAAATAAACAAGAATTTAGCGCACTATCTTTATGTAGTAAACAGCGAAGCGACTCAAAAAAGTTCGCCAGCCTTTCAAGGCTGCGGTTTCCAAAGGCAGAGCCTTTGGTCGCCGCGCGCACGCGGCGAAACTCCTGCTTGCGCCCCGTGGGCGCGCCTGAGAAGCGCTCTGAAAGAG
>JBJESH010000119.1:0-16718 GCA_051882695.1 Oscillospiraceae bacterium
TTTGCACTATTTAATATTCGGGTCCCTTTGCCATAAGCTCCATTATCTCCTCATGCGTAGGCATTGCAGGTATCGCCCCTACCTTGGTCGAGCTAAGCGAACCGCAGGCATTGGCATACATTGCAAATTCACGCAGGTCGTTCATGTCGATCTCGTCCATTGTCTTTCCCGAAAGAACAAGCTTTGAAAGGAACGCACCGAAGAAGCTGTCACCTGCTCCGAGAGTATCGACAGTTTCTACCTTGAATGTCGGCAGGCGCTCGATTCCCTTTCTCGTAGCAATAATACAGCCCTTTGCTCCCTGAGTGATGCACACTACCCTTACTCCCGAATTAAGCAGCTTTGCAATTGCAGGAAGAAGATTTGCGCAGTCGGTAATTATCTGAAGCTCCAGCTCCGAAACCTTTACAACATCGGCGTATCTGAGAACGCTTCTCATAGCCTTAACCGCAGCTTCTTTGGACTCCCACAAACGCTCGCGCCAGTTGGGGTCATAGGAAATTATCTTGCCCTGCTGCTTTGCATATTCGACCGTATTTATCACCGCCGACTTTGACGGCTCGGCAGTAAGCGTAAGCGCACCGAAATGAAGCAGCTTGCAGTTGTCTATAAGCTTCAGATTTACCTCGCTGAAATTAAGATTAAGGTCAGCGCTGTTTTTTCTGTAAAAAACAAAATCACGCTCACCGTCCTCGTCCTTGCGTACAAAGGCAAGGGTCGTTGAAAAATCCTTGTCAAGGATGACTCCCTTGGTTTCAACGCCCTCGTTTTCGAGAGTTTCCTTCAAATATTTGCCGAACATATCCTTGCCCAGCTTTCCGATAAAGCCGCTTGAAACGCCCAGCTTTGCCGCCATGACTGCAACGTTTGCCGGAGCGCCACCCGGATTTTGTTTGTAGTAAATATCGCCGTCCTTATCGGTAACGGCGGTAAAATCGACCAGCATTTCGCCGATTGCCATAATATCAGGCATTTCTATTCCCCTTTCAGTCCCCGCAGTAAAAATCAGATATTATGAATATTATAGCATATTTTTAAACATTTGCAAGAGTATTTTGTGATTTTTGTTACATTTTTTCGTATTAAGCGAACTGAGCGACCTGGTCGGGGTACTGTTTGAGTATCTCAAGTATTTTATCATAGCTTTTCACAAAAATATCCACCGCATGGGGAGCAAACTGAGCGCCGCGCTGCTTGACAATTTCCTTGTAAGCCTCCTCCGGCGGCCAGCCGTCCTTATATGAACGCTTTGAAACAAGTGCGTCAAAAACGTCCGCAACAGCAACAAATCTTGAAATATAGTCGATCTCTTCTCCCGAATATCCGAGATATCCTCTGCCGTCCCAGCGTTCGTGATGCTGAAGAGCAATGCGCCGTGCCATTGACATTACCTCGCCCGGAGAATTTTTCAGCAGCTTTTCTCCGTAAGTGACGTGACTCTTTATCACCGCAAATTCCTCGGGAGTAAGTCTTGATGGCTTTTCAAGTATCTCCGGCGGTATCATAAGCTTTCCGATATCGTGCATCATTGCTGCAAGAGCAATTTCTCCGCAGCTTTTTTCATCATAACCGTCATATCCGGCCATGATACGGATATACTCCGACACACGCTTAACGTGCTGACCTGTCTGGCGTGATTTTGATTCGGAAATTTCCGCAAAAGAAAGTATGACCGACTCCTGCGTCTTGAAAATATCGCTGTTTACCTTTGTCTGACGTATTGCAATATTGATATTATTGTAGAGAATACTCAGCGAATTTTTAAGCAGAACATCATCTGTATCAACAGGAAATTCCAAAGAAATATAAAAAAGCAATCCGCCGTTTTCATAGAAGCTCATACCTATCCCGTTTTTATTTATCTGTATATCATCCCAGACCTTCTGCCGTATAACCGGATAAGAAAAGCTTACATTCGCCAGTCTGACGTTGACTGAACCTCCGCTGGCAATATCTATACCGGAATTAAGGTCGTTGTCAAGGTAATGGAATGCTCCGTCCTCTGCTCTCACTCCGACAGAAGTTACCGGAGTGCCGGTGTCTCCCTGGATTTTTGCCGTTACCGTATAAACTGCATATCTGATAAGACTTGCAAGCTCGATCATATCCGACGCTCCGTAAAGCGAACGGGAAACGGTAATGATCGTATCAAGGCTTTCCTTGCTGCGCTCAATTTCTTCGTTTGAATCATTCAGTCGTTCAAGCAATTTATGAGTGAGCCTTCCGAGCGCAGTGCATATTAATGCAAATGTACAAAAAATAAACAATCTCGGCAGCAGACCGTAAACAATAACAGCATGTATACTTTTAAGAGGGTCACTGTCCATTACCGACAGAAAAAAGCTAAGAATATGCGCTGCAGTCATAAAAACAGCATTTTCAATTGTTGTGAACAAAGTAAGCTTCGGGTCGAAGTACATTACAGACATTATAAGAGGAAAAGCAAACATCATGACCATATGATATGTCAGCACGCTGTATGCAAGGCATATTGCAACTGTAGAGCATACTATTACCGCATATTTTATCCATTCCTCATATCTTTTAAGTATAAGAAGCGCTGCTTTGGGTATAATGAAAATCACTCCGCTGGCAATAGACACTATTGTGAATGCTTTATTTTCAATAACGAAAATATTAAGCTCGTTAAGCACCCACGAAACAGCAAAAAATCCTGCACAAACCAACATAGCGTTCGCAAGGAAACGCGTTGTACGCTCATCGGAAATTCTAAATATATTGTTATTCATATTTAAGACCTCTGTAAAACATGGTTATTATTAACGTTTGTGGTTATTGAATAATATTATACTACATATTCTATTATTTTTCAACGGTAATTTTTATTTTATACATTTTTTTCACAATCGCACTTAATTTCCCTGTTTATATTTAATCAGATTTTACACAAGCTGTATATTAATATAAACAAAACAAGCATAAATTTATCCAGTTAACACAACAGGTTGTGTTAAATATTAAAAAAGTATCAATATATTGATAAATATCGTTGCAGCACTTGTAAGATAACGAAAAATATGATACAATTTAACGGACGTGAAAATTGTCTGATTTTGAAAGGAAGGTTTTAACATGATGACAAAAGAACTTCCCGCTGAGTGGGCGGGATTTAAGCTGGGTCGCTGGAGCAGCGGTTCGGTAAATGTCAGAGATTTTATTCAGAACAACTATACACCGTATGAGGGCGACTCATCATTTCTTGCAGGGCCTACCGATGATACAAAGGCGCTCTGGAGCGAGGTCCTCGGGCTTTTCCAGAAAGAGCGTGAAGCAGGCGGAGTTCTTGATATGGATACAAAAATAGTTTCCACTATCACATCTCATGCCGCTGGCTATATCAACAAAGATATTGAAAAGATCGTAGGTCTTCAGACAGACAAGCCTCTTAAGCGTTCTCTCCAGCCTTTCGGCGGTATCCGTATGGCTCAGAACGCCTGCCATGAAAACGGCTATGAGGTAGACCCCGAAGTCGTTGAGATTTTTACAAAATACAGAAAGACACACAATCAGGGCGTTTTTGACGCATATACACCCGAAATGCGCATGGCAAGAAAATCCGCAATTATTACAGGTCTTCCGGACGCATACGGCAGAGGAAGGATAATCGGCGACTACCGCCGCGTTGCGCTTTACGGCGTGGACAGGCTCATTGAAGACAAGAAGCACCAGATCGAAACCTCACTGGTGAGAATGACCTCCGCAAATATCCGTCTCCGCGAAGAACTTGCCGACCAGGTAAAGGCTCTTGAAGAGCTTAAAGAGCTCGGCAGAATTTACGGCTTTGATATTTCCAAGCCTGCCGCAAACGCCAAGGAAGCCGTTCAATGGCTGTATTTCGGATATCTTGCGGCGGTAAAGGAGCAGAACGGCGCAGCAATGAGCCTTGGACGCACATCAACATTCCTCGATATCTACATTCAGCGTGATCTTGACAAGGGTCTTATCACCGAAGAGCAGGCTCAGGAGTATATCGACCACTTCATCATGAAGCTGCGTATGGTCAAATTTGCCCGTACTCCCGAATATAATGAGCTTTTCTCAGGCGACCCCACATGGGTAACCGAATCCATCGGCGGCGTGGGAATTGACGGACGTACTCTCGTTACCAAGAACAGCTTCCGTTATCTCCATACTCTCGATAACCTTGGCAGCGCCCCCGAACCTAACATGACCGTTCTTTGGTCAACTAAGCTGCCGAGAAAGTTCAAGGAATACTGCGCAGAAATGTCTATCAAGTCATCTTCCATCCAGTACGAAAACGATGACCTTATGAGAGCTGTTCACGGTGATGACTATGCTATCGCCTGCTGCGTATCATCAATGGTTGTCGGCAAGGAGATGCAGTTCTTCGGTGCAAGAGCCAACCTTGCAAAGTGTCTGCTTTATGCAATCAACGGCGGCGTGGACGAACGTCTCAAGGTTCAGGTAGGACCCAAATACCGTCCCGTTGAGGGAGATTATCTCGACTATGACGATGTTATGTCCAAGTATGAGGACATGATGGACTGGCTTGCAGGACTTTATGTCAATACACTTAACATTATCCACTATATGCACGACAAATACAGCTACGAAAAGCTTCAGATGGCTCTTCACGACAGAGAAGTAAAGCGCTATTTTGCAACAGGTATTGCAGGACTTTCCGTTGTTGCTGACTCGCTCAGCGCCATCAAATACGCAAAGGTAAAGTGTATTCGTGACGAGGACGGAATCGTAGTTGATTATCAGGTAGAGGGCGACTTCCCCAAATACGGAAACAACGATGACCGTGTTGACCAGATAGCTGTTGATATCGTCCGCAAGTTCATGGATAAGATCAGAAGCCATCACACATACCGCAAGAGTATTCCTACAATGTCAATTCTCACCATTACTTCAAACGTTGTTTACGGAAAGAAAACCGGCAATACTCCCGATGGCAGAAAGATGGGCGAGCCTCTTGCTCCCGGTGCTAACCCCATGCACGGCAGAGATGTAAACGGTGCTACCGCTTCCCTCTCCAGCGTTGCAAAGCTTCCGTTCAGACACGCTCAGGACGGTATTTCCAACACATTTTCTATCATTCCGGATGCCCTCGGCAAGGACGGCGCAATATTTATGGGCGACCTTGACCTTGACCGCCTTGAAAATGAGGTTCGCTAATGGACGAAAAGAAAAGAATAAACGACCTTGTCGATATGCTTGACCGTCTTATGAGCGATGGCGGCGGACATGTCAATGTAACTGTCAGCGACCCCGATTCGGGAGATATGACGGTTCAGACCTTTAACAGCACCGACTGCGGCACAGGAAATCAGGCGTGCTGCCAGCCGACCCTTCATAAGGGTTTCGATGATGATGATGAATAGAAAGGATGATTACTATGGCAAATACAAATCAGCAGGTTGACAACCTTATCGAACTTCTTGACGGATATGTTTCAAAGGGCGGACATCACCTCAATGTAAATGTTTTTACAAGAGAAACGCTTCTTGACGCACAGGCTCACCCCGAGAAATATCCTCAGCTCACTATCAGAGTTTCGGGTTATGCAGTAAACTTCAACAAGCTTACCAAGGAACAGCAGGATGACGTGATATCCCGTACATTCCACAAATCCATGTAAAAAACTGCGGCGGACAATTAAAAAATGTCCGCCGTATTTTTATCCTATACCGATGATCTTTGTCGCAGCACTTTCACAGAACGCTTTGTCATGTTCAACAAAAATCATTGCAGGCTGAAATTTCAGTATCAGCTCTTCTATCTGAATACGGGAAAGCACATCAATAAAATTCAGCGGCTCGTCCCATATATACAGATGCGCCTGCTCACACAGACTTCCTGCAATGAGAACTTTTTTCTTCTGTCCTCCGCTGTAGCTTTCGATATTCCTCTCAAACAGCTCACGGGAAAAATCCAGCTTCCGCAGGATCGCCTTGAACAGACTCTCATCAATTTCTCTCCTTTCGGCATAATCGGTCAATGTTCCGCATAAGAAATCCGTTTTTTGCGGAACATATGATATCTTCAGCTTTTCTGCGCCGATAATTTCTCCGCTGTGAGAAATATCCTCACCTAAAATAAGCTTCAGAATGCTTGATTTTCCGCAGCCGTTTTTGCCGCAGAGAGCAATTCTGTCGCCTTGCTCAACGGTAAAGCTGACATTTCGGCAAACTGTTTTGCCGCCGTATTCGACCGAAACATTTTTCAGCTCGCAAAGCCTTGAAGAGTGAAATTTCAGCGGCGCGATTTTCAAATGATCTATCTGCTCAATGTTCCGCAGAAGCTTCGACTTTTCACTGATATCCGAAGCAATTCTCGTTTCAATAGCTTTCGCACGGTTCATAAGCTTTTTGGATTTTGCCGCAACCGACGCACGCCTTGTCAGCGACTTCTCCGTACTTCTCGGGTCGAACCCGATTTTTGTCCGTTCGATTTTATCGGAATGCTCCGCCGCCTTTTTTGCGGCAGCTTCAAGACTGCGTATCTCCCTTTTCAGCTTATCATTTTCCGCAGCTTCAAAGCTGTCGCGCATTTCCTTGTTTGCCTGCCATGTCGAAAAATTTCCGCTTTGAACTTCAATATCAGTGCGGTTTATTGCAAGAATGTGGTCAACACAGCTGTCAAGGAAAGCTCTGTCGTGGGAAACAAGTATGAAGCCTTTTTTCCTACGCAGATATTCTCCGAGAGTTCGGCGTGCTTCCATGTCAAGATGGTTCGTCGGCTCGTCGATAAGCAGAAAAGCATTCTCACGCAGGAACATTGCCGCAAGCATAGCCTTTGTCTGCTCACCGTTTGAAAGAGTATCCCACTGCCGCCAAAGCGCACCGCTGTCAACATCCAGAAGCGACATTTCCCTGTTTATTTTCCAATCCTCAGCACTGTCGGAAATATCCTTGATTATGTCGATAGTAAGGCTTTCCGTATTTGTTACGGAGTATGGGAAATACTCAAAATCAACCGAAGCGGAAATCGTTCCGCTATACTCAAATTCTCCTGCAAGAAGCCTCAGAAACGTGGTTTTTCCCCTTCCGTTCCTCCCCGTAAAACCCAGACGCCAATCGGTATCAATGCGGAAGCTTACGTTCTCAAATACATTTTCGCTGCTTCCGTCATAACCAAACGTAAGATTTGAAATATTTATAATTGACATAAAAATTCCTCCCCTGAAAAAAATAAAGCCGCAGGAAATTCCCGCAGCTTTAAGCGCAAAGGCATACAAAGCCGTACTCCGAAGCACAGCTATGCCAATATACCGAAAAAGATGCGGAAATCTCCTGTATTGCACAACAAACAAGACATGACTATGCCATGCCGGAAGCTGTTGATCGTGCCTAAAAACAGGATTATTTACGCATCTTTTCACCTCAAATCAAATTTTACTAATTAACTTATATCACATTATTTTAATTTTGTCAAGTATTCAGGAACAAACTCCGCCTTTTATCCCAAAGATTTTTATTGATAATTTAAATCAATACCGCTTTTCAAATAGCTTTGGAATATTTCGGAGCGGCTTTTCCCACCGTGCGTTTCTGAAGAAAACTGCATGGAATATCAATATGCTTTGAGATATGCTTGCCGTTAATAGCAGCAATTGTAAGAGTCAGCGCCATGTCGCTTACTGTTTCGATCTTTGCATCTATACACGCAATATCAGACGTTTCTGAGGTTATAATTCCCGAATTGCGGAATGACACAACAGTTATATCACGGGGTATTTTAAGACCTAAAGCCGAAGCCGCTTTAACTGCTGCCGCCGCAGTTGGTTCATCCTGCGTTATTACGGCTGTTACTTCCGGATTATTTTTCAGAGCTGTGAAAATGCTTTCTGCAGGAGTAAGCCTTCCTCCGCAGCAATCAGCAGCACAAAAGCTGTTTCTGTCAAGTCCCGAAAGAATTATTCCGTCCTCAAAGCCATAGGTTAGATGCTTGCCGTAATCGCTTTTGTCGCTTATGCAATACAGAAAATTTCTGTGACCGTAATTATCCGAAAGCCTGCGTATCATCTGTGCAAGAGTTTCTCTTTCATTTGTCTCTATACTGAAAATATTTCTGCCTGTCATACAGGAATTGATCAAAATAACAGGTCGGGTCTCAGCCGCACGATGAATTAAATCCGAGCATTTACGGTCAAGTCCGATGCCAAGGAAAATAAAGCTTTTGAAATCCTTGCCGATAAGCTTTTCAATTTCGGAAGAACCGTTTTTAACGGTTTCAGATGAAATTTCTATGACCGTAAATCCATTTTCCGAAAACCTGTTCTTGATAAGCTCTGCGGCAAACGAACGCCTGCTTGTTTTGCAGTCGGTGATCAAAGCTGTCAGCTTGACGCGGACATCTCTACCGTAATCAAATCTCGAAAAATTGAAACCTACGTCATTTTCGTTAATTGTGTCCATAATTTTTTGCCTTGTACTGTCCTTGACCTTATCTCCGTTGATTGCACGGTAAATGGTAGACTTTGAAACGCCGGTCATTTCGGCAAGCTTTATTACGTTCATAATTAACCATATTCCCGATAGAGAATATGCACTCCTTTCATATATTTAAAACGCAGTATCATTCCTTAACAGAACCGTTTACCAGACCGCTGTAAATATATTTCTGAAGAACCAAAAATATAATAAGGGTCGGGATAATACAAATAACAATACCTGCAAAAATGATTTCCCACTTTGCCCCGTATGGACCGATAAAGTTGTACAGAGCCGTAGAAACAACAGGCTTTGTTTTTCCCATGTAAAGCTGAGGAGTATAGAAATCATTGTAGATGCTGATTATTTTTATTATCAGAACTGTTGCAATAGCAGGCTTGAGAAGCGGGAAAATTATTCTGAAATATACAGTGAAATAGTTTGCACCGTCCATAATTGCACTTTCATCAAGAGAGTATGAAATATTATTAAGGAACTGAATGGAAATATAAATTGAAATAATGTCTGTTCCAACATAAAGAATGATAGGCGCCACCATTGAACCTACGAGATGAAATGCGTTTACAATACGGTAAACCGTTACCTGCATTGAAATTCCCGGAAGAAGCGTTGCCAGCAGAAACGCCGCCTTGATGACTGTTCCCAAAGTGGTTTTAAAGCGCTGGAGCACATATGCAGTCATTGAACCTGTAATGACCGTTCCTATACATGAGAACACAAGGATTATAGCGGTATTCTTAAAGCCTTCGAGGACCTGACCGTCGATAAATGCGGTTTTGTAATTGCTCCATTCAATTTTTGTAGGTAATGCAAATACATTTGATGAAAGGAATTCGGTATTGCTTTTTAACGAACCGAGGAATACAACTACAAGAGGAATAATTACTATCAGACAGGCTATAACCAGTATTGCATACTTCAGAAAAGTAAATATACCCGAAACAATTTTGCTCTCTTTGTCGCTGTAATCTGAGTAAGAATCCATGGTACATGCTTTTGACATATCACTTTTCCTCCTTAAACGCAAGCTTCTGAATTATCGTAACAATGATAATTATGATCGTCAGCACAACTGCCATAGCCGAGGCAAGACCGACCTTCTGGAACTTGAACGCTGTTTCGGTCGTCTGGATAACAAATGTGCTTGAACCGAACTTTCCGCCTGTGATAATGTACGGAATCTCGTAAACGCTGATAGCGCCTTTTACAGCAAGTATCATCTGAAGAAGAATAATTGGACGTATGCCAGGCGCGATTATATATCTGAAAACCTGCCAGCGATTTGCTCCGTCAAGCTCGGCAGCTTCGTAAATGTCGGGCGAAACAGACTGTATCGCACCAATAAACATTACAAGGTCAAAGCCGATATACCGCCATATTGATACAAATACAAGACAGACGTTTACCAGACCCTCCGTAGAAAGGAATTTTACAGGGTCACCGCCGAAAAGTGTAATGATCGAGTTCAGAGTACCGTCTGTATTTGTGATGCCGTCGCCTCTCTGGAAAAAGCGGCGGAAGATCACTGCTACGGCAACAGTATTTATCATGTACGGGAAGAAAAGTACGCCTTTGAAGAAGTTGCTTGCTCTTATTTTAGAGCAGAGTATAGTAGCAAGGAAAAGTGCAAGAGAAAGCTGAATAAACGAACCCACAAGATAATAAAGGCTGTTCTTAAATGTTGAGAAATATTCGGGTGTGGTAAATATAGTTTTGTAATTTTCAAATCCGATAAACTTTACCGTTGCACCGAACTGGTCTCGCTCTTCAAAGCTGTATTTGAACATATTAAATGCAGGGATATATGTAAAAATAAATAAAAGCAATGTCGGGATAAGAAGAAACAGTATAACTGTTATCATCTTGTTCATATACTGTCCGCCAAGTTTTTTGCCGGTATGACCTAACGAATTGCTGAATGCAATTTTAGTTTTTGCCATAAGCCTTGCCTCCACATATCAGGATCATCGGTCTGCAAAACAGCAAAATCAAGCTGTTACAGTCCATTATTGTTTTTGCTTTTTTGCAGAAAAACGATCTGCGCCGCATTTTAATTTCCAATTACCCGGGAACAGCTTTGTTCCCGGGTTCGGAAATTTAGGAATTTAAGGAGAAGATGAATAGGAATTTTTTAATTATAAGAATTTAAGGATCAGCCGAGGATAGAATCTCTTGATTCTGCCCATGACTTGTTTACATCATCACAGATAGCCTTGTAAGAGTCTTCGCCCTCACCCTTGAATGCAGCTTCAGCCATTCTGAACTTGAAGTTTGTGGAAGCGTCGCCCCAAGGATCAACCTCAGAAGCCTTTGCGATCTCGTCATACTTGCCGATAAGCTCCTCAGGAGTAGGATTTTCAACAAAGAGTTCAACTCCAAGCTCGTCGAAGGAAGAAAGAGTCTCAGGCATGGGAGCACCCTTCAAACCGGAAATTTCGCCCTCGTTCTGTGCAAATCCGGAATCTGTGCAGAACCATACAGCATATGCCTTTGCAGCATCAAGGTTAGAAGAATTCTTGTTTACGCTCATCATATAGTCATTGCTGGATACGGAATAAATTGTGCCGTCAATGCTGTTGGGGAAAGGCATATAACCGATATCTGCAACATCACAGCCTGCATTTACAGCAGCCTCCTGGAACTGGCTTATAGCCCATGAACCGAGAACCATTGTACCGATCTTACCCTGAGCGAATGCAGGCTTACAGCCCTCCCAGTCTGTTGTTGAGGGGTCTTCCTCATGGAGAGTGGGGTCAGCATAGATCTTGAAGAGTGTGCCGTATACAGCGTCATAAGGACTGCCGTCGCTGAAAAGATCAAGCTTGTCGGTAAGAAGCTTGGTGTTGTAGTCAGGATCGCCCGAAGCACCTACTACAAGCGACTGCCACTGGCAGATAGTCCAGCCTGCCGCATAGTTTGTATAATAAGGAATAGCGTCTGTGTTTGCTTCGATCTTCTTGAGGCACTCGATGAATTCGTCTGTTGTCTTGGGGAGCTCTGTGATTCCTGCGTCAGCCCAAACCTTCTTATTGTAAAGGATGCCGGAAGCTGTACCGCCTGTAGGAAGCGCATAAACCTGTCCGTCTACGCTGTAATTTTCCAGCCAGTAATACTTCTGTGAAAGCTCGTCATAAGTACCGAAGGACTCAAAGAAGTTAGGAAAATCAGCCTGCTTAAGAGCCTGAGGAGTCATAAGTACATCGCCGTAATTGTCCGACTGCATAAGTGTTGCAACATCATCCGTATAGTTTGTAAAGGACTGATATTCAACCTTAACATCAGGATAAAGTGCGTTAAAGCCTTCTGTGAGCTTTGCCATTGTACCGTCCTGGTCGCGGTCTGTACGGTGGTGAAGAACCTTAATAGTACCTGAAATCGCTCCGCTGTTTTCAGCAGCACCGTTATCAGCAGCGCTTTCACCTGCGGCTGTAGTTCCGCCATCAGCAGTTGTTGTACCATCTGTACCTTCATTGCCTGATGAACAAGCTGTGAATACCGAGCCTGCCATAAGGATCGCTGTCATAGCAGCTAAAGTTTTTTTAATTTGCATAAAATAACCTCCTGAAACATTATAGTTTGATTTTTTGTTTACTTAAATGTTACGGTTTTATTATATCTCTGTTGCTATTTTTGTCAATCTCAAATTAAATAAGTAGCATTCTGCACAATAAATCTTGATTAATCTTTAAGATTTTGCATATATTGTTTGGCTTGTCAAAATTAACGCAGAGTATTTTTTGTTTAATTTTAATAATTATATCTATTGGAATTGGAATATTTTATGTACTTTTCTCCATAAAACTTAATTATTTAAGAAATAAACCTGTTTATTAAGTTTTGCTTTATCGAATAAAATATCTGTAAAACGTTTTCATTCACAAAATGTTTAAAATTACTGATTAAATTAATTAAAATCAGTAGATTAAATTTAATTAAATAAATAAATTTTCCAAATTAAAAAAATGTAAATAAAATGATTAACTTACTCTTGTCTTTGAATTAAAATTGTGGTACTATTAATATAACAGTTTAATGATTTATCAAATTATTTGAAAGGATTTCACCTATGCCGAAAGAAGTAAAAATGAAAGATATTGCCGATAAGCTTGGCATAAGCGTTGTCGCTGTATCAAAAGCGCTCAGCGGTAAAAACGGAGTAAGCGAGGAGCTTCGTATAAAAGTTCGCAAAACCGCTGACGAAATAGGTTATAAGTATGAAACAACGGCAAAGAAAAAAACGTCATGCAGCAATAATATAGGTATTATTGTTGCAGAACGGTATATTCAGGAGGATTCGTTCTATTTTAAATTTTTCAGACATATTTCCAAGCTGCTTCAGGTCAATGATCATTATGCCTTTTTCCAGACCTTGTCCCAGTCCGCCGAAGACAATGCCGTAATACCCAAAATGCTTTTCCAACAGCGCGTGGACGGAATTATTATGCTGGGTCAGGTGTCAAAAAAGTACACAAAGGCTATCATTGACACTAAAATCCCCGTCGTATTTCTTGACTTCTATAATGAACAGGTCAACTCCGACTGCATAATCTGCGACAGCTTTTATGCAAGCTATGAAATGACCAATTATCTCATAAAAAACGGACACAGAAGTATCGCATTTATAGGAAATATTCATGCCACCAGCAGTATTCAGGACCGTTATCTCGGATATGCAAAGTCGCTGATAGAACACAATATCCCGCTTAAAGACTCATATCTTATAAGCGACCGTGACACCGAGACCGGCAAGTTCATTCCAATTGAGCTGCCTGTTGTAATGCCGACTGCATTTGTCTGCAATTGTGACGAAACCGCCTGCCGGCTTATATCCGTCCTGAACGAAAATGGGTACAAGGTTCCCGATGATATTTCCGTAACAGGTTTTGACAACTCAATTTACAGTACAATAAGCACTCCAAACATTACAACTATTGAAGTAAACACGGCGCAGATGGCTTCTATTGCAGTTGATTCTCTGATAACCAAGATCAAAACACCGTCTGTACACACGGGCATGATACAGGTAAAAGGCAAGCTTATTTTCAAAGAATCGGTCAGGTCATTGAATTATTGACCGGTATCGTTCACCATGTCATTTCCGCTTGATTTTATTTTAAAGCTATGTTATAATTCTATATATAAGCATTATAAAAAAACAATTACAGCAGGTGTTTTTATGAAAAAAATCAGTCTCTACGAACATAGAGTAAGCTATTACGAAACTGACCAGATGGGTATAGTTCATCACTCAAACTATATTCGTTGGTTTGAGGATGCACGCGTAGATTTCCTTGAAAAAGTCGGTTTTTCCTATGATAAAATGGAAGAAATGGGCGTAATGATAATTGTTCTCGGTGCTTCCTGCGATTACAAAAGCTCTGCACGATTCGGCGACAGAGTCGTTATTATTCCCAAAATTTCAGAGTTCAACGGCTTTAAGCTTACCGTTACCTACCGTGTTTTAAACAAGGCTGACGGTACTCTTATGGCTACAGGAGAAACACGGCACTGCTTTACAGACCTTGAGCTTAAGCCTGTACGCACCAAAAAGGATCATCCCGATATTTACAAGATCTTCAGCGATTACATCGGAGTTGACCTTGACGCCGAATAAATGAAAGGAACCGCCGCTATGATTACTTTTCCTGCTGACAAACAGCATGTCCGCACTGTCGGGCGAAGCATTTTTCGCAATAATATACGATATCTGAGCTGGAGCTGTTCTGCTGTCGAGTTTATTTTCACGGGTACGGAGGTCTCCGCCGAGATCTGGACGGATTGGGTCTTGGACGAGCCGTGGAAAGAAATTTTTCAGGGACAGCTTGCAGTTTTTGTTAACGATGAAGCAGAACCTCGTCTGCGCTTTTCTGTTGAATCGGGTACGAACAGCTATCCTATATATAAAAGCAATACTGCGGAAAAAGTTAAGATACGCATTGTGAAGCTTTCCGAGGCAGCCTTTGACAAGATCGGCATCGTAAGCATTTCTGCCGACGGAGAGCCGGAACCTACCTGTCCCCTGACCCACAGAATGGAATTCATCGGCGACAGTATAACCTGTGGCTTCGGCATTGAAGGCAAATCTGCCGAAGAACATTTTCACACCAAAACCGAAAATCCATATATAAATTATGCTTCAAAAACGGCACGCTGCTTTTCCGCCGAATACAATCTTATTTCATGGAGCAGCATCGGCGTTTATTCAAGCTGGTGCGATGATGAAAATGCTTCTGCTCCGAACAACGGCTGGGTCATGCCCATGCTTTACGGTTATACCGATATCGGAATTGAAAATATACTTGAAAACAATTCTCCTGAGCTGTGGGATTTTGAAAGCTTTGTCCCCGATGTAATAGTTATTAATCTCGGCACAAATGATGTAAGCTTTACAAAAAATATTCCCGAACGTCTTGATGGCTTCCGTCAGGCATACATAGATTTTCTGTCGGATATACGAAATAAAAATCCCGACTCTCATATTATATGTACTCTCGGAATGATGGGAAATGAGCTTTATCCCATTATTGAAGAAGCTGTCAAAGCTATGAACGATCCAAAAATTCATGCTCTCGAATTTGACGTACAGCTTGAAGAGGACGGTATCGGCTGTGAAAAGCATCCGAACTTCGCTACTCATAATAAAGCTGCAATTAAGCTTGCCGGGAAAGTCTCGGAAATCACAGGCTGGCAAATTGACAGAAGTATTTTTGACTGATCACCGCCTTTTCCTTTAAAATCTACATCTCTTTTAAATATCTTTCGTTGTCATTTCACATAATTTACACATTAGGGCGTTAGAATATAACCGTAATCAAAAAGAACGGCAGTCGGAAGGCTGCTTGATATATGATTGAAAGGCGGTAACTTTTATGTACGAAGATAACAATAATAACTATACTTACACTGCGAATTATTCTCCCGTTGAACCTGAGCCACCAAAAAACGGCGGCAAAAAAGCAGGCAAGATCGCTGCCTTTATTCTTGCAGTTGTCCTTGTAGGAGGTGCTTCCGGATTTGGAGGAGCTTATCTTGCAAATTCGATCTCAACAGAACAAAGTTCTGCTTCGATAACGGACGAAGAAAGCAGCGAAGTCAAAACCGAAGCAATTCAGACCGTAACTGCCGCACCCCAGAATTCAACCGGCAAAGATGATACATCTCTCGGAAATCTCCTTAACATTGATTCGGCAAACGCTGATTCGCTTACCACGGAAGAAATCATTCAGAGAGCTACTCCGTCGGTAGTGCTGATCACTTCACAATTTACCGAGGCACAGGGCAGCGGAACGGGAACGGGTATTGTTCTTTCAGCAGACGGATATATCATTACAAACTGCCATGTTATCAAAACCACATATCAGACATATCAGAACAGCGGAAACAATAATCCGTTCAGCTTTTTCGGAGGCGGATACGAGGCTGTTACAAGAACTGCCGAAGCCGATGAAGTGACTGTAACAATGTCTGACGGCTCGGAACACAAGGCCGAAATTATCGGCAGCGATGAAAATACCGACCTTGCTTTACTGAAAATTGACGTTGACGGTCTTATTCCTGCTGTACTCGGAAGCAGTGACGACCTTAAACTCGGTGAAACTGCAGTAACACTCGGATATCCCCTTGGTCTTGGTCTTTCCGCGTCTGAAGGAATTGTATCAGGTCTTGAAAAGGAGCTTTCAACAGAGCTTTCCAACGGTGGAACAGCTACTATGACTCTTATCCAGACTGACGCTTCCATCAACCCCGGCAACTCAGGCGGACCTCTTCTTAACAAGAGAGGCGAGGTAATAGGCATTACATCTTCAAAAATTGCAGGCACTCAGGTTGAAGGCATAGGCTTTGCAATCCCTATAACCGATGCAATGCCAATACTTGATGACCTTATGAATAAGGGATATGTTTCCACACCTAAAATTGGTATAACAGGTACAGATATTACTACAGCCGTCAAGCGATATTACAATCTCCCTGTAGACTCAGGCGTACTTGTTGTATCTGTCGAAGCTGACTCATGTGCTGAAGCCGCAGGGCTTGAAGAAGGCGATGTTATCATAGCTGCTGACGGAAAAGAAATCAGCGGTATGAACGGACTTGTTGCAGCTAAGAACAAGCATAAACCCGGTGAAACAATGACAGTAACGCTTGCAAGAAACGATGGCAATATTGACATTGAAATCGTACTTGACGAGTCAATAGAATAAAGCGAATAATTCCTATATCTCCTTCCTTTCTATACAGATGCGCCCCGTATAAAATATACGGGGCGCATTTTTATTT
>JBJESH010000120.1:0-4129 GCA_051882695.1 Oscillospiraceae bacterium
CCAAAGAATACTGCCGAAAATGACAGCAGAACGACAGCCTTGAAAAAGGTGTTCAATACTCCCCATGCGGCAACGGCGAAGATAATTCCCGAAAGTGATATCAGCAGCGCACCGAGAATGAGTATGATGTTGATTGTACTTACGCTGTTTTGGGGTTTAGGCATTTTCATAGCCTGCACCGGTGCAGATGTATTCATTGGAACATCCTGCGGCTTTTCGGCAGGAGCTTTGACAGTCTGCGGCATTGCATATGGCATATCGTATCCGAAAGCGTTCTGCGGCGCAGAAACGGACTCGCAGGTCTGCTCTGTGACAGCAGCGCTTTCCGTTATATCATCTTCGGAAACAGGCACTTCCGTGTTTAAATCAGGCTGAACGGGTTGAGTATCCTGAACAGTATGGACTTCGTTTCCTTTTTCGGAAATCAGTTTGTTTATTTTTTCGGTAAGTTCTTTGTTCACGCGTTTCAGATCCGAGGTCTTTGAAAGCTGAACAAGAAAAAGAATGAGCAGTACTATCGGCGAAATAAGCCATAAAAAGATAAAAATCATAAGCGTCACTCCTTACGTCGGTAATTAGTAAAATACTGATATAATTATAACCTTAATTGTCGGAAATGTCAACAATGGCAGACAGCTAAGGAAGATACATTTTAGGCATAGTGTTAAAATCAAGTTTAAAAAGCATTAAGTTATAAAATAATTATTGACAAGTATATTATATGTGGTATAATATACAGCGTGGATATTGCAAACAGCTTGACAAAAATTTGAAAGGACGATTATTAAGTGGAAACGATCCCTTTTATTGAATTCAGTCTATATGAAATGTTTCATATATTTATTTTCTGGGCGTTTATCGGATGGGGTATAGAGGTCTGCTGGATGACTCTTGAAACAGGAGAATACCAGAACAGAGGCTTCCTTAATATGCCAATATGCCCGATATACGGCTTCGGCGTTATCATGGTCACCGTATTGTTCAGACCGCTTTCTCACACGGTTTTTCCTCTTTTTATTGTAACGAGCATTCTGTGTACTTCCTTTGAACTTCTTGTGGGGCTTGGTATGGAAAAGCTTTTCCATGCCCGCTGGTGGGATTATTCTCACGAGAGGTTTAATTATAAAGGCTACATATGTCTTAAAATCTCAATATTGTGGGGACTTGGCTGCGTTATAGTAATACGCTTAGTAGAACCAATGGTTGAAAAGGTCGTTCGTCTTATGCCGGTTGAGCTGGGACTTGCGCTAATAGTAATATGGTCGGTGCTTATCGTAATAGATCTTATATCGTCCATATGCGCCGTAAATAAGCTGAACAACCGTCTTAAACAAATCGACGAGATATCAAAGGTCATGCTTCTAAGTGCGGTAAAAATAGGCGAGAATCTTTCTCAGGAAACTCTTGAAATAAAGGAAAAGTATGACAAGCTTGCTGAAAAAGCTGACGAAAAGACCCAGTCTCTTAAAGAAAAGTACAACAATTATGTTTCTTCAAAGGAAGGACAGTCTAAATTTGCTGAAATTAAAGAGAAATACGGCAGAATAGTTGAATCAGCCGACTTTAAGCTAAGCGAGTGGAAAGAAAGATACGAAAAGCTTATAAATCTCCGAGACCGTTCGGTTGAAAGACTTTTGAAAGCATTTCCATATATCCGTTCAACATCTTACTCCGAATCTATGGAGGAACTGAAGATCCGTATACGGGAACTCAATATCCTGCAAAAAAGGAAAAAAGCCAAAGCCGAAAAATTACTGTCCGATGATGCCGAAGAAGAACTTTCTGCGGAGAAAAAAATATGATTTTTTTGTAAAACTACCGAAAAATCTGTTGACAGCTTGTGCAGAATGTGGTATACTGTTAGAAGTTTGGACAACCTTTAAGTTGATCCTGTGAGATTGACAAGGCAGTCGCTTATAATAATTCTTCTTCAGGCACAAACAGATTTCCCGTGCGTTTTGGGGCTTGCTGTACCTGTATGATATTTAAAATATAAGTTGATCATTACCTGTCTGTGTCAGTTCACGGACGGGTATTTTTATTTTCCGGAGGTGCGGAATGGGCAGCTTGCAGCTTAATCAGAAAGCCGTAATTATGGATGAAAGCGCTATGTCAAGAGCAGTGGCAAGAATATCATATGAAATTCTTGAGCGCAATAAAGGTGCTGACAGTCTTTGCTTTGTTGGCATACTTTCAAGGGGCGTTTATCTTGCTGAAAGAATTGCTGAAAAGCTCCGGGAGCTTGAGGGCGTTGCTCCCGAAACAGGCATACTTGATATAACAGCTTACCGCGACGATGAAAAGCATTCCGACAGCGGCGACAGGACGGACATTCCTTTTGACATAAAGGACAAGCGCGTGATAATCGTTGACGACGTAATTTTTACGGGACGAAGCGCAAGGGCGGCTATGGATGCGGTTACGAAACGGGGCAGACCAAAAAATATACAGCTTGCGGTGCTTGTGGACAGAGGTCACAGAGAATTGCCTATTCGTCCCGATTATGTCGGAAAAAATGTGCCTACTTCCCGTGACGAGGCGGTCAAGGTCATGATGAAAGAAATAGACGGCAGCGATAAAGTAGTGATTTTTGAATAATTAACGGAGGTACAGATGAGCATACTTTTAAAAAACGTCAGGGCGGCTGACGATATATCCGACAAAATATGTGACATTTTCATTGACGGGGGAATTATAGCCGATATCGGCGAAAATCTTTCGGCAGATGCCGACAGGGTGATAGACGGCGGCGGAAAGCTTGCGGTAATTCCTGCACTTTTTGATATGCACGTTCACTTCCGCGACCCGGGTCAGACCCACAAAGAAACTGTTGAAACAGGCTGTGCGGCGGCTCTGGCAGGAGGAGTAAGCGGAGTTGCTTGTATGCCAAATACTTCCCCTGCGATCGACAGCAAAGAAACTGTTGAGTACATTCTCAAAAAGGCGGAAAACACAGGAGTTGATGTTTATCCGGTGGGCTGCATTACAAAGGGAATGAAAGGCGAAGAACTTTACGACTGGACGGAACTTGGCGTCAAGCTTATTTCAGACGATGGAAGACCGGTTGCAAATGCAGAGCTTATGAGACAGACCCTTGAAAAGACCAACGAAAACGGCTTGCTGGTGGTTTCTCACTGTGAGGATCTTAATATTATAAATGGCGGCATAATCAACAAGGGTGCGGTTTCCGAAAAGCTTGGCGTAAAGGGTATGGACAGAGCCTCGGAGGACAGCATTACCGCCCGTGAAATTGCTCTTGCGGACTCCTGCGGCGCAAGAATACACATATGCCACGTTTCAACAAAGGGCAGCATGGAAATTATCCGCGACGCAAAAAAGCGCGGAATAAAAGTTACCTGCGAGACCTGCCCTCACTATTTCACATATACCGAAGAAAAGCTTCTTTCCCGTGACGCGGATTACCGTATGAATCCTCCGCTTCGTACCGAGGAGGACAGGACTGCTGTTCTGGAGGCTGTTCTGGACGGAACGGTAGATTGTATCGTTACCGACCACGCTCCCCACGCCGCAGAGGAGAAGGCTGATTTCCTGAAAGCTCCCAATGGGGTAGTTGGCCTTGAAACTTCACTGGCAGTAACGCTTACACAGCTTTATCATACAGGAAAGCTGACTCTGAGCCGTATTGCGGAGCTTATGGCGGTCAATCCGAGAAAGCTGCTTGGAATTGATTTTACACGGATAGAAAAGGGCGCAATGGCTGACCTTGCAGTTATTGACCTTGACAGAGAATGGACGGTCGTTCCCGACGAGCTTCACTCAAAGTCACACAATACCGTGTTCAAGGGCGAACGGCTCAAGGGAAGAAATATTATGACAATAACCGGCGGAAAGATACGTTACGAAATATAGTTAAAAAATCAAATTTATATAAGGAGTGGTACAAATGTCATTTGACAGACTTATCGCAAAAATTATTGAAACGGGAAATCCTACCGTTGTCGGACTTGACCCGAAACTTGACTACGTTCCCGAATTCATCAAAAAGAAGGCTTTCGCAGACAAGGGTGCCGACCTAAAGGGTGCTGCAAAGGCTATCCTTGAATTTAACAAGGCTATTATTGATGAAATATATGATGAATATGGGATTGACTGACAACAGGAGGGATAT
>JBJESH010000121.1:0-4119 GCA_051882695.1 Oscillospiraceae bacterium
TGACAACGGCAAGATATAAAAATATCTTGCCGTTGTTATATTTGATAAACAGCTTTAAAATTACATTCTTAATTATCCGCTTTAAGCTCGGAAATAATATTTATAAAGCTTTCAACGTCGTTAAAATCCTTATACACCGATGCAAACCGCACATATGCCACCTGGTCTATCTCCTTGAGGTTCTGAAGCACGATATCGCCGATCTCGGACGAAGTTATCTGGGTCTGCATATTGTTTGCATAGCAGCTTTCAACGCTGTCGACTATCCTGTTTATGTCGTCCACCGACACGGGGCGCTTTTTCACCGCTGTGGACAATCCTTTTATCAGCTTGTTCCTGTCAAAAAGCTCGATGGTGTTGTCTTTTTTCAGAACCAGCAAAACAGGCATTTCAACGGCTTCATATGTTGTAAATCTTTTTCCGCAGTTTGTACATTCGCGTCTGCGTCGTTTTTTTCCGTCGATAGGACGGGAATCCACTACCTTTGTATCTTCAAAATTGCAAAACGGACAGCGCATCGTTAACCGTTCCTCTCAATAATTTATTGTAATAAAGTATAACATGAGCAATACAAATTTGTCAAGAATTTTGTTATTTCGGTTGAAAATAAAGACGGATAATGCTATAATATTCTTATTGTTTTTACGGGAGAAATATAATTATGCCAAAAATAAAACGATACAAAAACCAAAGGAGAGTAATAATCTTGCGCGGAATAAAATACTTATTGGTAATAACGGTGCTGCTTCTGGCGCTGGCGTTTGTTCTGACAACGTTTGTGTTCAAAAAGGACGGTGAAAGTCCTGAGGCATCCGGAGAATCGGTTTCTTCGGCAGAGTCAGAAACAACGGCCGCTGAATCTGATAAAAAGGAGGACGAGAACATAGACAACGCATGGGCTATGTTCCTTGTGAACAAGAACAATCCTCTGCCGCTTGATTATGACAGCAGGATAGAAACAAAGGTCATATTTGAAAGCTGGCGTGAATATTACCTTGATGTGAGAGCTGCGGAGTATTTTGAAAAAATGCTTGAAGCCGCAAAGGAGGACGGCATTGACCTGCTGGTAGTGTCGGCATACCGCACTATCGAATATCAGCAGCAGAATTTTGACAGAAGCGTTCAGGACAGAGTTGATAAGGGAATGTCCTATGACGACGCTTATGCCGATACCCTTGCCGAAGTGGCTCTTCCCGGCGAAAGCGAGCATAATGCAGGTCTTGCTCTGGATATCATGTCCCAGGACTATACAAGCATGGAGGATGACGGCTTTGAAAATACCGACGCCTTTGCATGGCTCGACAAGCATGCTGCCGAGTACGGCTTTATACTTCGCTATCCAAAGGGCAAGCAGGAGCTAACGGGAATAATCTATGAACCTTGGCATTATCGGTTTGTGGGTGTTTATTATGCAAACGAAATAAAGGAAAGCGGTCTTTGCCTTGAAGAATATTATGAAAAGAACGGCTGGCTGGACAGCGACGGAAAGGCAACCGATATGCTCGGCCCTGTTGAGGCGGAAAAGCCTGCCGAAACTACTGTTCCCGAAAATACAGAGCCTAAGGAAACTATGCCGACTACTCCTTATTCGGAACAAAAAGCGACAATTATCGTCTGATTTTTGTTGAAATTCTACAATATTTTTTAAGAAAAATCTACTGTATATGTACAAATAAATCAAATGCATGCCTTGACAAAATAGGGCAAATATTGTACAATATTAAAAACATTGCATTAATTTATTAACTTGACGTTAAGACATGATGAGCTTTGTCATAATGCAAGGTACATTGAAAGGGAATGTAAATATGTCGAAAATAGGTAAAACCATACTTATTGCGGTCGATATGCTGCTTCTGGTCGTGGCAGCTGCCGTTACTGTTGCATTTTGTATCCTGTTTACAAATGTTGAAACCAAAAATTTGCAGGAGTCCGCACGCATAGCTTCCAATGTTCTTGAATTTGACATACAGACAAGGGCGGCTGAAACCGGAACGCTTGCAAAGCTTCTTGCCGATGATGCAAATTTCCGCAAGGCAGTTGAAGAAGACAATGAAGCGGTCATTACCTCCACATGGGAAAGCATAACGAAATCTCCCGGAATGTTTGGCGTTTTTGTAAACAGTGACGGAATTATCGCTATGCAGACTGAAAACTGCAGTCTTTCTCCGGAGGGTATCTTTGACGCTCTCGGTGCAAGCAAAAATGGTCTTGCTTCCGACAGTCAGCTCTATCTTTATTACAGAAGCATTTCAAAAAATGAGGGCGTTACCGTAATTATCGGATATTCCTACAGCGATACGGCGGCAGTTGACGGAGTTATGGATCAGACGGGAAGCCATGCGACAATTTTCTATGACAATCTGCGTATTTCAACAACTCTTACCGATGAAAACGGAGAAAGAGTTATCGGAACAACAATGTTTGATGATATTTATGAAAAGGTCGTAAAAAACGGCGAGGTCTATCAGCATGAAACCAAGCTTTTCGGCAAGGATTATATGGCTACATACACGCCTATCATAGATGACTACGGCGTTATAAAGGGTGCGTATTTTACCGGCTGCCCTATGGAAAACATGATCGCGAACCGCAACCGGGCAGTTGTTATGGGAATCATTGTAAGCTTTGTAGTAATTATCTTTGCAGGAATACTTGTTATAGTTTTCGTTAAAAAGCGACTTGCCGCTCCTATTGTTATGGTCAAAAATATGGCTGTAGAAATGGAACGGGGCAACCTTAAAAACAATCCCGGAATCAACGGTAAAATTTATAACAACGAAATAGGGGAGCTTGCCGAAGCTATCAACGAGGCAATTTCAAACCTTGATGTATACATCAGCGACATTTCGGAGCGTATGAGCGAAATGTCGGAGGGTAACTTTGCATACAGCTCAGATGTTGAATATCACGGCGATTTTGTCAATATAGGCAGATCCGCAGATGAGCTTGCCTCAAAAATGAAGGACGTTATACAAAGCATCAATGTTTCTTCTGACGAAGTTTACAGCGGTTCCGAGCAGATAGCAAACGGCGCTTCTTCTCTTGCGGAGGGTACTACCCGTCAGGCTGCGGCTACCGAGGAGCTTTCAGCTTCGCTTAATGAGATCTCAGACAACATTGCTCTTAATGCAGAAAATGCGGAAAAGGCTCAGAAGCTGTCTGACAACTCCATTCAGCTTGTAAACGACCAGAATGTTCAGATAGGAAATATGCTTGAAGCCATGAGCAATATTGAGTCAAGTGCAGGCGAGATCAACAAGATAATCAAGGCTATTGAGGATATTGCTTTTCAGACGAATATTCTTGCTCTTAATGCGGCTGTAGAAGCGGCAAGAGCAGGTGCTGCCGGCAAGGGCTTTGCAGTTGTTGCGGACGAGGTAAGAAACCTTGCGAACAAGTCTGCGGAAGCTGCAAAAACTACATCCGCCCTTATCGGAAGCTGTATAGAAGCTGTTGACAACGGCTCGTCAATTGCCAAGGGCACAGCAGAAGCAATGGCAAAGGTCATTGAGATAACAAATGAAACTAACCGTCTTATTGACAGCATTGCACAGCAGACCATCAGGCAGTCTGAGGCTGTTCATCAGGTAAAATCGGGCATCGACCAGATATCCGAGGTGGTTCAGCAGAACAGTGCTACCGCTGAGGAAAGCGCTGCAAGCTGCGAGGAGCTTAACTCTCAGGCAATGGCGCTCAGAGATAAGATCTCGATTTTCAGAACGTAATAATGCGCTGCCGCAATGGGCGTTCTTAGGGTGCTCCGCAATAAAAAATCAAGGGTATCGAGTGAAAACTCGGTACCCTTAAATATTTTTATTCTTCTTTACCTCTATATTATTCATCTTCATATGGTACTACTTCATAATCATCATCAAAAATTTGCTCCTCTTTTGCTTCTTCCATTTCTTTAATAAATTCGGTTATCAGAGTCGCATAATGGGCAACTTTAGGGTGTTTATTTAACTCATCTATTATCTTATTTACAATAGGAAGATCATATTTAATCCTTTGGAAGCTTATGTATTGGAATAAAGATGATCCTATCTTATCTTGAACCTTCTCATCGGTTTCATTTAATAAATATAGGACATAGTTTTCTGTAATACTATTTTTGGG
>JBJESH010000122.1:0-6173 GCA_051882695.1 Oscillospiraceae bacterium
ATAGCATGTTCATACCGGAAACCGATAAGAAATAGCATATCGGTATTATCGGAACAGCAGCGATCACATACTGCCATATATCTTTAAAAATAATTTTAAGCGAAATAAACCTTGAAAAATAAAACAGATTAATAATAAATTCAATAAGCTCTGCGGCAACCGTGGCGATAGCCGCTCCGTTCTGCAGCAGCTTTGGAATAAGAATTAAATTCATTACAAAATTAAGAGCCGCAGCTGCTCCCGTTGAAACAAGATTGTATTTTTCCCTTTTCAGCGGAATAAACAAATGTAAAACAATAAATGTATTTGCAGGCACAAGCAGATTTCGCAATGATATTATTTTTGAAGTCACATCAGCTTCAGCAAAGGAGCTGCCGCTGAAAATCAGAAGTATCGGCATACTGAGCATTATCAGTCCTGCTGCCGCAGGAATACACAGCATAAAAATACAGTTTAACGCTTTGACTGACAGCTTTTTTACGTCATCAAGCATATTTCTTTCCGCATAATAAGCTATCCTCGGAGTCAGAACCAGTGTGACAGAACAAACCGCAGAAGAAACCATTCCGCTGATTTTATTTGAAGCGCTGTACAGACCGACTGCCTTATCATTTGTCAAAAAGCCAAGCATTGTTGAATCCATTGCTGTAAATACCTGAATCAGCGCGCTCATCAAAAATAACGCAAATATCGGCTTCAAATGACGCTTCCATTCAAAATTATATTTGTTTTTCCAGTCTATATATTTTCTTGAATGAACAAAATTGAACAGAAATGCGCCGCCGTTTGACAATACATGGATTGCGGCATATTTGTTAATATCTTCGGGAGTCCTTACAAAAATCAGCATACATATCAGAGATACTGCCTGAACAATACAGGTGCGCACAGCAATATATTTGTAATCCTCAACAGCACTGTACAGCCATTCCATTCCTATGGCAGTCAGTCCCATCGTAAGGCAATTTATTAACAAAAGCTCACGATAACCGGAAAGGCTGTCTAATAGACATATAACTGAAAAAAACAACGCATAAGAAATAAGAACGGATACAAAATTTACTTTCATTATTTCACGGGCTGTTTTGCTTAAAGAATTTCTGTCATCACGGACCCGCGCACATTCACGAATGCCATAGTTTTGAATTCCAAGCATAGCAAGCAGCGTAAAATAGAAAACAAATGATTTGGAAAAATCAATTTTACCCATACCATCGGGAAGCAGGATCCTTGAAGCGTATGAAAAGCTTATTATAGGAAAAATCAGTGATGCCGTAGTTTTCAGTACGCTGTAAAATGAGTTCTTTATTATAGATTTGGACATTATATTGCTCCTATAATCCACGCCGTTTTAAAACTTTTTCATTTATATCGGAAACTATTTTTTTAGGAATTATGTCTAATGTAAAATTATAAATTTTAATAATTATTTTCTTGACTGTTCGTATAATTTGCTTTTTTAATAAGCCATTATTTTTATGCAATGGCTCATTTGCCCATAATGAAATTGCTTTATAATTATGCCATTCCGGAGAATACGGATGCTCATTACACATAAAATATGGTTTTACCCATGGCCGTAACATAGATTCAAAAAAAATAAAATGTACGACACACGGATCATTCCGTGCAATTTTAAATTCTTCTTCACTACAAAATGTGTTATTCCTGAGTAAATATCTGTATTGTTTTTGAAACTGCATTGACGACTTATAAATAAAAAATCTTATAAATGAATTATATTGAACAGGAAGCGGCATTATTTTATTATTTATTGTGCCATTTATTACACCTTCATCAACGCAAGGAATTTTACCGTTATGCTGTTTTATAAAATCAATAAATTTTTGATGAAGATGATTTTCTCTCCATTTCTTTAATGAAATAAGCATTACTCCTGAATTAAACCATTGGTCATCGGTACTTAATCCAACTGCTTTATTATGCATTCCACAGCCCATTGAAACAGCTGCGCAATAAAAATTTTCACCAAGCTCAAAATCATATAGATCTTCAAGTGAATGTCTTATCATTGTATCACAATCAAGATATATTATCTTATCAATATTTTCAGGAATAAGACATTCAAGAAACAATCTTGAAAAAGCACTTATTGACCATCTTTGAACATCAAGATCAACACCTACCATTTCAGTAATATCCGGAATTTGAATGAAAAAGATTTTTCTATTATACTTATTGGCAGTCATGCTAAGGTTATCTTTATTTTTATCTGAAATATTGTTATCAATAATATAAACAAATATTTCATCAGCTTCCTTATTATTTTCAAATAAAGAAACAATTGAAACTCCCATAACATCTGCAAAATTATTATCACTTGAATAAACAATATTCATATGGCTTTCCTCACTATTCTTTTTGGGGGCACGGGTTACATTTACAAAGTTTGTCAATATTATATGCTAACACAAATATTGCTCCAAAATAATATCTTGACATATATGTTTCGGTTAAACTAATTATCCCTAAAGAAAATATGCAAATATAAAATAATGCTCTGCGATTTATATTTTGATGGTATTTGATCTTTGATATATTTACATTTGTCATATAAACAAAAAACAGCATTGAGAAAATACCGCCTAAAAGAAGTATTTCCAAAAACAAATTATGTGAATGCTGCCATCTGTAGCTTACATATGATAAAATCCATCCGTTATTAAAAGAATTTCCATATCCAAAAATAATTGAATCTTTTATCATTTCCATCGCATAATCCCATATTCTGGTTCGGCCAGTCAATGTCAGATCTTTGCCCAATATATCTTCAATTATGTAAGCAGCATAATTTTGCAATCTAAAAACAACAATAAAAAAGAAGAGAAAAATTATTGTTATCATAATAATTTTTATATCTAATATTTTAGCTGCTTTCTTATTATAAAAAAAGACAGGATAACAAAGCAATATTACTGCTCCTACAACACAAGTAGCGGACCATGCAATAAAAACTGAACTAAATAATAAAATTAATGATAATTTTGATATAAAGATTTTTTCCTTATTTATTAAATTATTAACTAAAAAAGCAAATGAAAAAATCATAAACGGTGCCAGCTGATTGTCATCTGATATAAAACCAATTGGATAATAATAATAATCGCTTAACACAATTCCATCTGGAAATAAAAACAAACAAATTAGTTCACCTAACCACAAAAGGAAAATATAAAAAGTCAACACGTCATTGAGTGAATCAAAATTATATTCAATCCCAAGTGCTATTAATATTGAAAATGCTGATACACTAGCCAATCGTGAAATTGCACCAACTATATCAGACGAATTAATAAAACTTGTAAAAACAAAGCTAATATAAAATAAAATAATAGAAATAATCCCTATTGAGAATTTTTTTTGCATTATAAATAAAATATAGATAATAACTATAAAAAACAATTTTAAATTTGTAAAAAAAGAACCGATTTCATAGTATTTAGATGAAAAAATAAAGCCCGGCACCATAAAAGGCAGCAGCATTATAAATACAAATATTTTATTTGAAAACGCCTTAGTAACAATACTTTTCATTTATATCTCCACATTTAGATTTAATAAGCTGTCAAAATCCACTCTCTCAAACACCTCAAGCTTGCCGCCGCGTGTAGCATTTTTTATGACAATGCCGTTTCCTTTGCAATAATCACGCATTTTGCAATATGACAATGTCATTGAATTAATGTCCGCTATCGCACTGTCATTTTTGCCGGAATAATAATGCGATTTAACATTTTCGTTTTTAATTACTTTCCCCTGCTCATTGACCTCAAGAGAATAATTGTGGTCAAAGCCCAGCAGATATATTTCCGAATATCCCATATAAACAGCGATCTGCATAAGAACATAAGATACTGTACTTGTCACATAAACACAATTTTCTATATCATCACTGAATTTGCATTTTTTATCCGAAAGCACCTGATGCGAACGCAGACAAACAGCAGTCTTGAAGTCATCTTTATTAAACCGCCAATGATAACTTCCGATAAAAAGTCCCGAAAAATTGTATTTTTCCAAATCAGGCGGCAAAGAAATGTATCTGTCTACAGCCGCATAGTATTTAGGGCGCCATTTGGTTTTGCCGAAGATCTTATATATATGATTCGAGGCAAAGCAGTCCTCATTAACAAGCATATCCAGATCATTTGAAGTCAGGCTTGGCCCGTTCCCGATAATAAAGCATCTTTTGCCTTTGCAGCTGTTTTTTATTTCTTTAAAGTATCTGTCAAAATGACGCTGCCTGTTAAGATTCTTATAAAAAAAGTAATCACTGTTGTATAACACACATCTTATAAAACGGTGAAGCGGTTTAAATTTATAAAATAATTTTCTTATGTTTGCATTCATAAGCTTTTCTCTCTTTTTTTGCTTTTATTTTTCATCATCGGCACGATCTTTGCGTGAAGCAGACCTGCAATTCCGACAGCCAACCCATTGGGCAAAGCATTATAAATTTTAACCGCAAGCTTTTTCTTTCCGGAACGGTTATCCTTTCTTAGCGGCACATCCGCCCAAGGCGACATTGCCTTATATTTCAGCCACTCATTTACATAAGGATGTTTACAGCCCTCTACCCACGGACGAAGTGACAGAAAGCTTGTGGTAAAATGAACTATTGCAGGATCATTCTTTGCATTTTCAAATTCCGATTCAGAATAATATTCGGACGGTTTGCGGTATTTAATCAAATCACTATATGTAAAATCAAAAACAGCCGTATAACAGTTATATCTGAGCTCCAATATTTTTATATGTTTGCTTATGGTCCCGTTGATAACTCCTTGATCAACATAAGGCGTATCACCGCCATATGAGTTAATGAATTCGATAAACTTATCACAAAGATTATCTTTACGCCAGTTATCAAGTGAAATTAGCATCACACCCGAATTTATGTAATTATCAGACGAAGCAAGTCCAATGTTTGCTTTGTGACCGTTGCTTACACAATCCCAAACACCTCCGCAATAATACTCGCCAAGCTCCGTATTATACATATCCTCAAGCGAATCATTGATAAGTATATCACAGTCGAGATATAATACCTTCTGAACATTTTCGGGCAGTATTTTTTCAAGAAAAAGTCTTGAAAACGCACTTAATGACCATCTCGTGCTTGTATGTATTTCAACGCCTGCAAGCTCATGCAAATTTGGTATGCTCTTGAAAACGATCTGCCTGCCATATTTCTCACCAATAGAATATATCTTTGCCTTATTGTCCTCATTGATTTCATTGTCAAGAATATATACGGTAATTTCAGAACATTCTTTGTTGTTCTCAAACAAAGATATCATAGATATTCCAAGTATTTCAGCAAAATTGTTATCGCTTGCATAAACTATATTCATCTTATCCCTCGTTATTTTTTATTTCACGAATGCTGATACTGTCTCGGCATAGGCAGACGGAATACCAACGTCAAAGCTTTCTCCGTCAACGAGCACGCCTGTCATACCCTTCTCGTCAAGAACCTTGCATAAGGCGCTTGTCAGCTGTATCTCCGAGGCATCTCCGGTTTCATCGTGCTTTTTTATGTCCTCTTCAAGATGATCGAAAACGTCGGGAGTCAAAACATACTGTCCGAATGTGCAGTAATACTTTTCCCCTCCGCCATTAGTTTTTACTCCGAGAAAATCCTTTGCATACTGGACAGTAGGCTTTTCCGCCATTTCGGTAACGTCCATCATGTAGCTTCTGCCGCTATCAAATACTCCGGTAAGAATACCGTAATGAACAACATTTTCAAGCTTCACAGGCTTTATTGCTACAGTAAGCTGTCCTCCTGATTTTCTGTATGCTTTTATGGTCTGAGTTGCACAATTTATGTTCATATTGCTTCTGTAAACAAAGTCTCCGAGCATAAGCAGAACAGGCTCGTTATCAAGATATTTTTTCGCCTGATATACCGCATGGCCAAAACCACGGCGCTCCTCCTGAACGGCATATCGTATTTTTCTTCCTATCCGTGCAATATTTTTCTCATACTCGCGTACCCTATGAGGCAGCTTTTCAATATGCTCACTGCTTAGAGGTTTGCTGAACATTTCCTCAAACTGCGGCAGTTCCTCTTTGCCCACAACAAGAATTATTTCTTCTATCCCTGCTTCGTCCAGTTCCTCTAAAAGGCACATAATAACGGGCTTTGC
>JBJESH010000122.1:6273-16526 GCA_051882695.1 Oscillospiraceae bacterium
ACGCCGTTTTTGTCCACAACGGGCAGAAATTCCTTCTTTACAAAACGCGTTTCGGGGTACATTCTTGTACCAAAGCCTGCCACAGGAATGATTGCTTTTCTCACTCTGTCACTGGCAGGAAGAGTAAACGCATATGCTTCAAGTCCTATTGAATTAAGATAATCAACAAGCTTCTGCTGATTTTCCTTATCTTTTGCAATAAACTGGACTGTTCCGTCCCCCTGAGAACCTACTCCCTTGCCGCCGTATATATATTCGGCGATTTTTTTGTCATTCAGTACAGAATGAAGCTTTGGTGCAGTAAGTTCAACGGGGCAGCCGGGAGCTACCTTTGTATCGAAAATATTCTGAGCTTCTTTCATCAGCTCGCCTATTTTCTCAGCATTTCCGTCTGCAATTGCCTTGGAAGCTTCGGCAATTATTCTGTGATTATCCGCTCCGAGAGCCTCATGTATATTGCGGTCAATATCAGTCTGAGGGAACGGAAAAGCCTTGTTCAGATCTGACAGAATTTTCTTTGTGTCCTTTTTAGCTTTCAAATCGGCAAAGACCCAGTAAAGGTTTCGTCCGACTTTCAGCTTTTCTACCGATATATCATCACCCGAAAACTCCATGCAAACCGGATTGACCCCGTAAGCGCAAGCCTGGTCAAGTCTGCCGCAGCGTGATTTCGTAAGCATTTCTCCACGATACGCTGCCTGCATTTCTCCGTTTACACTCATTTTCAGCTGATATACCTCGTTGAAAGCTCTTGCAACAAGCACGCATATAGCCGCACTGGAGGACAAGCCCTTTTTAATTGGCAGAGTTACCTTATCGATGCAAATAGATATACCGCCGATCTGATAATGCTCAAGAAGATACGCCGCAACACCGCAGGCATAGCAGAAATACTGCGGCTCTGCTGCTTTTTCTCGGAGAGTCTTCAGTTCCATATTGCAGGAAAATGACACTCTTTCACCCTTTTCATTCAAAGAAATTATCGAGAAGTTGTCATTTTTACTCACATTTGCATAAATGCCAAGATCTATACCCGTAACTATTGCAAGTCCCGGAACAACATCCGAATTTATATCCGTGTACCGTCCTGCCCAGTCGGTATGCTCGCCAAACAAACAGAGTCGTCCGGGAACGAAAAGCTCAATGTTTTCCATTTATTATATTCCTCATTTTAATAATTTTTGTGTCCCAATACTACGCCGATTGTACGAAAAATTATTTTTATATCTGTCAAAAAAGACCGTTCCCGTATGTATTTATAATCCAATTCCAGTTGTTCTTCAATTGGCATTTTAGCTGTATTTGCAATCTGCCAATAGCAAGAAAGTCCGGGCTTTACGACAAGACGCTTATCGGGCAGCTGTTCCTGTTCGCTTGGAATAAACGGCCTTGGGCCAATGACTGACATATGATTAAGAAGTATGTTGACTGCTTGTAAAGTCTCATCAAGACTTGTTTTTCTTAGAAATTTTCCCACTCTGGTAACACGAGGGTCGTTCGACAATTTAAAATGTACTGCATTATATTCATTATCTTTTTCTAAATCAATTTTTTTCTCATCTGCGTTTACATACATAGTACGCCATTTAAGGCAAGGAAACTCTTTACCGTTTTTCCCGATTCTTTTCTGAACAAAAATCGGGTTGCCAAAATCATCGATCATAATAGCTGCCGCAATTATCAGCATGAACGGAAGTCCAACGGTAAGACAAAGTATGCTTACAACTATATCAAATACCCTTTTAAAAAAGTCATACACAGGCTTCGGAGTATATTCAAAAGCCGTGACAGATCCCGTTTTAGCAGCAGTCGCTTCAGCTATCTCCTCTGTCATCAGATCCACCAATTTTACCCCCTCCGATCATTTCATCTCCCTTTGGCATGGGGAACTTATTTTATAACATAAGTTCCGCCATTGCTCATATTAATAACGGGTTCATCATATTCATTAAACTCCACCGGTGAGAACTTTTTATCATTTTTGTAAATGTACATTTCTTCAAGCTTTTTCTTCCTGATCTCACAATTCAGAAGTGTAACTTTCAGCGTACAATTTAAATTTCCTTCTGAGCCTATTGTAACAGAAATTTTTGACGCATTTCCAAACACTTCCGAAGACAGATTCAGCTTATCCGATGATGTGACCGAAGCAGAGTATATAACGATATAAAGATCTGCTGAGCTTACACATAAGAAAGCGTTATCGCACTTTTCAAATGCGGCAATAACCGATTCGTCTATAATAAGTCTTTTTGTCGAAGAAGCGTTTATCGTTACGGTTGAATTATCCTCATCAAAATCAACAGACTTGACCTTGTCACTGTTGCTGCTTCCCCAGCTTTTTGCAGCATTGTAAAAATCCTGAACATTTTTATCCTCTTCAGTAACAAGCTTCTTGTCATTTACACAAACATAAGCATATACCGGAGTCTGCTCCGATACCATTGTACCTGCTCTGTAGCTCTGATGAAAAACAACGTTATTTGCATATGTATCGTTATTTTCGTATTCAAAAATAAGCATAATGTTATTCTTTTCTGCAAGTTCAAAGGCTTCGTCCTTGCTTATTCCGATAAAGTTCGGCATTTTTATAGTCGGCTTCGGTGTTGTCTGAGTCTGACGTACAGTAGTCACTGCGGTAGTCGGCACGGTAGTAACAGTTGTTGTTACGGTCGTTGTTGCAGAAGTTGTTTCGACAGTAGTTTCAGTTGTTGTTTCTTCTGTCTGTTCTGTTGTAACAGAGGTCGTTTCCGTCACCGTTTCTGTTTCAGTAACCGAAGTTGTCATAACAGTTGTTTCCGCAGGAGCATCGGTCACTGTCACGGACGTTTCGGACTCTGTTATTTCAGCTGAATATGCTTCCGGCAATTCGGAAATTTTATCTGCAATACGAACATCATGGTCTGTTGCCTCAAGACCTCTTTCGAGAATTTCGGCAGCCTTTTCAATATTACCCTTGAGCATATAGGAGTCGGCAAGACCTATATATGCTTCGGCGCATGAATTTTCAGAAGAGAGCACTTCATTGTAAATAGCGATAGCCTTGTCATAATCAAGCATATCATAATAATTCTGCGCTTCCTCAAGACGCTTTTCAGGGTCATATGTATTTCTGCTGCTTATAAAAAATATCAGCCCTACTGCAATAATAATCAATACCATTACAGCAATAATAACTGTTTTTCTTCCCGGCATTTTATTTGCTCCAATCATTCAGAAATTTTAAATAACGGTTACGAAATATACCTCATATGAAGTATATTTCGTAACCGTTCAGACAGTTACGCGTCTGAACGGTTAGCAGGCGAATTACTTGATCTCATAAGTTCCGCCCTTTGTTGCTGTGATCACGGGTACTCCATCCTCGTTGAGTTCAACAGGACCAAGATCTACGCCGTCACAGTAAACATGTGCTTTTGCAAGCTTCTTAGCGCTGAGCTTACAAGAAGTAACTTCGATCTTAACTTCGCAGCCGAAATCCTTCTTCGATCTCATCTTAACAACACTTCTGGAAGAACTACCGTACACTTTCATAGAAAGGTCGATTTTTCTTGCCTTTGTGATTGTAGAAGAGTCGATTGAAATTACAGCCTTGGGAGATACGATCTCAAGTACAGTATCTTCGCTCTTGTCAAGCTTCTTCATTATTGAGGGGCTGACAGTTAAGGTTTCAACTGACTTGACCTCAATGGTAGCAACTTTCTTTTCTTCTGATTTGGAAGAATCATCGCCTTTATCAGTATCTGTATCAACAACTACAGCATTGTCAATAGCCTCCGAGATGTCTTCTGTCTTAACAGCTACCGACTCTCTGGGAGTCTCAGAAAATGACGGAGCCTGCGCATAATCAGCAGCGTAAGCTGTTACTGCCAATACAGCTGTTGTCAATACGGCAACTGCTGCACTGAGCGTTCTTTTCATACCATTCTTCATGGCAAATTTCCTCCTTTCCACAACAATTATAATTAACACCAAAAAGGTGTAATTACCTATTTAAAGAGCTTGGGTGCTTCTTTGAAAATTCTGAAGAAAACAACATTCCCGCAAGAAAAGCAAATATACAAAGAAGCAGTATCACAAATACACACGGAACAGCTCCAAGGTCTGCAAAGCTGCCTACCAATAATGCAGGAGCAGTTGATATAAATTCAGCGAACTCGGAAAGCAGATACATTGTAATACTCATTCTGCAAAACTTCGGACCTTCATTTGCAAGATATATTATCAGCGGAGGAAGCAGCCAGAACAGCACTGTAAATACTTCATACTGCCACCTTTTTCTTACTCCGCTTGAAAAGGAAAGCCCAAGCCATGTAATGATGCAAACCGCAATAACTGCAAATCTGTATATGCTCATGAATTGCTGCGGCATATAATTTTCATAACAGAAAACTCCTGCCGCAAAGGTTATTATAAAGGATAGAAACATATCCGCACAAAGGCTGCATCTGCCCGTGCTTTTCTTTTCTGCATTAATTTCTTTATCCATAAGCAGCTCCTTTCGTTAATCTCAGGAAAGCTGATCCAGTATTTCGTCTTCAAACTCTTCCTCATTCCATTCTTCGTCGTCCCAGTCCTCTTCATCCCAGTCTTCGTCATCCCAGTCCTCTTCGTCGTCAAACCAATCTGCTTCGTCATCTTCATCGGAAATTTGCTCAACAAATATGTCATTGGGTCTGTCGATCTGCGAAACGTAAGGCACTGTACCATTGTAATTACTTAGCATCAGCATAAAATAACAGCCGACCGAGAAAACAAAGCCTGCCGCGGCAGAGCATATATTTACCGCCTGACGGCGCATTCCCACCGTGAATTTTTCGGAAATGTACTCCTTTATGACATCTGCCAGATCCGGAACAAGATAAAGTATCGGCGGAATATACACAAGCAGCGCAAAACGTGAAAGGACACCGTGTCTTGTACCCAATGCTTCAAATACCACAGTATACATCAGACAGTTCAGATAAACCGCATTGCGTGAATTCTTTTCAATAAGCCGCTTGCGGAAAACAAAGCACACCGCAAACAGCACACCGAACATTATCGTGTACCTTATCGGAAGCCCGTAAATAGCTTCAGCATTTGTTTCAGGATTGTAACCCTTGTACATATAGAATTTGTCAATTACCCAGAACATAAGCTGTTTTGAAAAAATACAGCATATAACCGTACCTGCGGTTACAATTCCAAGATAAATGCGTCCCGGTTTTATCTTCAGCAAGAAAAACATAGCAAGCATTATCAGCGCTGACCAATGGAACGCCGAGGCAGCAATAATAAGAACAAAAAATCTCAGCGGACGTTTTTCGTCTATGTATTTTACAGCATACGCCGCAATCAGCGCAGCCATTGTCTGACGGAGAAAACAAAGCGAATTGAAAAACAGTCCAAAGCAGAGATATGCCGCAGCGCTTATCCACGGATTTGAAGAATTTTTGCCGATAAGATAAAATACTGCGGAATATATAATAACAGAAGTATAGATGAATACCGTGCGGTAATCTTCAAAGGCAAGATTAAGCACATAAAGCGGCATAAGAAATCCCTTTTCCATTCTGTTCATAGAGATCTCTTCAACGTCCATATATTTCATATTAAAGTACGTTCCGCCGTAAAGATTAAAATCATATCCGACCTGAAATCTCATTGCCGCAATAAAAATAAACACAACTGCAAGACCGATACAATAGATCATTCGTCCTGCTTTGCCGCATTTTGGGCTGCACAGAGGTATGCCCAGCAGAACTGTTCCCAAAAGCAGAAAAATATATACAGTCATACTTTTTCTCCGTTCCGGCTTGTATTTTGGGAACCGTTTTCGGAATATCCGTACTTGTAAGTGCTGTAAGAATATTTCTTTCCATACCGTCCCGATTTGCCTGTGCGGCCAAAGGTTTTTACAAAACCAAGGAGTTTTCCGTTTGCAAGGCGTATCTTTTCAAGTGCAGACTGAATATCCGGGTGAGTTGTCGAATTTTCTCTTACTACGAAAACTATTCCCGCGATAACGTCGTTCATCAGCTGAGAGTCAGTAACGACATTAACAGGAGGAGTGTCAAGGAAAACATAATCATAGCTTTCCGCAGAAGCGGAAAGAAATGTTTTCATAGCTTCCGAACCGAGAAGCTCCGACGGATTCGGCGGAATATCTCCTGCGGCAATTACATCAAGACCTTTAGTTACATCCTCGTTTATTGCGTCGTTCACCGAACAGAATCCGCCAAGCACTGAAGAAAGACCGTTTTTCGGCTTGATATTGAAATTCTTCGCAACCGTAGGCTTTCTCATATCGCACTCTACGAGCAGTACCTTAAATCCTGCATTTGCAAATGAAATAGCAAAGTTTGCACAGGTAGTACTCTTACCTTCCGACGGATTTGAACTTGTTACAGCAATAATCTTTCTGCTGCCTGTTGAAACCGCAAACATAGTGTTTGTACGGGCGGTATTGTAAGCCTCGGTAATTGCAAACGGCGTACTTTCGGAAATAAATCTTTCCGACAGATTGTTTTTCTCCGCAGTCGCATTTGCAGCTTTTTTTCCGTAACCGTAACCATACTTGCTGCCGTTTGAATTGTCAAAATCAACGATTTCCGCAAATACGGGAATATCATAAAGCTGTGCAAGGTTATCGCTGTTCTTTACAGCAACGTCAAGCATTTCCCGTACAAGAACCGCTATATATGTAACAACAATGCCCAAAATAAACGCCGCCGCTGTGAGCAGCATAACATTCGGCGAAGACGGATCGGTATTGACCTCTCCGTAATCAATTACCTCGATCGAGCCTGATTTGATGACCCTTGAAAACTCTTCCTTTGAAAGCTCCACAAGCTCGTTTACTATCATTTCCGCTTCTTGCGCACTGCTGCTTTCAACAACAAGCTCCATTATCTCGGTATTGTTAACAGAGCTTGCAGTGATCATATCGTCAAGCACATCCTTGGTATAAGGCAGGTCGAGATTTGCTATGAGGTTGTCCATCATAGTGCTGCTTTTAAATATGATCTGACAGGTGTTAACAAGCTTCTGCGCCGCATTGATATCGTTGATATTTACAGACTCCGAAGCCTGCTGGTTATTCTCAACATAAAGCAGCGCACGGGATTCATATTTTTTAGGGATAAGAAAATTTGATACTCCAAATCCTGCCGCGCCGCACAATACACCAACCAAAATTAGAAGCAGAAGATGCTTTTTGAGCACTCCGAATAAATACCCCAGATCAAGAGTCTCTTCCATATCCATTAACAGTAACCTCCGAAATTCCAAGAATTATTTTTATGTATCGTATTGACACCACAAAATTATAAATATATAATTAATATTGCTTTAATGTGTTTTTTATGAAAGGATTGTTTATATGCGTATTGACTTTCACTCTCACATTTTACCCGAAATGGACGACGGCGCTTCAAGCACCGAGGAATCTATCCGGCTCCTTAAAATTCTTGCAGGATCCGGTGTTGAAAAAGTTGTGCTTACTCCGCATTTTTACCGTCAGAATGAAAGCATTTCAACGTTTCTCGAACGCCGTGAAAGATCTTATGAAAAGCTTTGCCGGGCAGTCAGCGGCATGGATTTTCTCCCATCGCTGGTTTTAGGCGCAGAAGTTTATTTTTATCCGTCTCTTTCTTCAGACCCTGACTTTGAAAAGCTCTGTATCGAGGGGACACAATATATCCTGCTTGAGCTTCCGTTTGAACGCTTTTACGATAATTTTTACAGTGAGTTCATTCACTTTATGAACAGAAGCCGTGCAGGAATTATTCTTGCCCACATTGAGCGATACTTAACTTTTGGAAATACAATGAATGACATTGCCGAATTGCTTAAAACGCAGGATATAACCTGCCAGATGAACTGTACTTCAATTGCCGAAGCCGGTTTTTTCAAAAGAAAACAGCTTCTTGAAATGCTGCAAAACGGGACCGTAAGGCTTCTCGGGACCGATACTCACAACACAAAAAGCCGGCCTCCCAAATTTAAGGAAGCCGAAAAAATCATCCGCCAAAAATGCGGTGATCGGCTTTTTGACCGCATATGTACAGACAGCTTTAACATTTTGTCAGAACAGACTCGGATAACAAAGAATACATAACGCTTTGATTTTTCTGCATAATTTACATAATTAAACAAAAAAATTCAATTAATGTACAAGGTTATTATATCATATTTAAAGTTTCATGTCAATATTAAAACATCTAATCACATATGCTTTTTTATACTCTAATATATATAAATTCACCTATTTCCTATTGGAGTATGTTTACGATTGAAGAATTTCTTGTATTGAGCAAAATATACTTTTATTCCACATAATTAGGGCTGCACAGAATTTCTGCGCAGCCCTTAGTTATATTATTCTCTCCATATGCCGTTATTATCAAAACTCAAGCATTGATTATTCATTTCCTGCTCCGGCAAGAAGCATTCTGTCGTTATTGAGTTTTGTTCCGCTTGCCTGCTCGAATTTTTTCAGCAGGTCATTTACGGTAAGCTTAGACTTTTCTTCGCCCTTGACATCGAAAATTATCTTGCCGTCATTCATCATGATAAGACGATTTCCGTGCTTTATAGCATCGTTCATGTTATGTGTAATCATCATTGTTGTAAGATTATTTTCCGAAATGATCTTATCGGTAAGCTCAAGCACCTTTGCTGCAGTTTTCGGGTCGAGAGCTGCAGTGTGCTCGTCAAGAAGCAGTATATCCGGCTTTTTCAGCGTAGCCATAAGAAGCGTAAGCGCCTGACGCTGTCCTCCCGAAAGCAGACCGACCTTATCGGACATTCTGTTTTCAAGTCCCAGGTCAAAGGATCTCAGCTTTTCACGGTACTCTTCCTTTTCGCGCTTGGTTATTCCCCAGCGCAGACCGCGTCCTGCACCTCTGCGAGCAGCAAGAGCGAGATTTTCCTGTATCTCCATGGCAGGAGCAGAGCCTAATCTCGGGTCCTGAAAAACACGTCCGATATACTTTGCGCGTCTATGTTCGGAGAGACCTGTTACATTCTGTCCGTTTATAAGCACTGCGCCCTCGTCGATAGGCCACACGCCTGCAATTGCATTAAGCGTTGTGGATTTTCCTGCACCGTTTCCGCCGATAACGGTAACGTAATCGCCTTCTTCAAGGATAAGGTCGATACCGTTAAGCACGGGCTTTTCGTTTATCGAGCCTTTATTGAATACCTTTTTTACATTATGCAGCTCCAGCATATCAGACCCCCTCCTTTTCTGTGCGTATCTTTGCAAGATACTCCGCCGACCTTCTGCCTGCCTTTCCGAATGAAGCCGCAGACTGTGATTTAAGATACGGAACTGCAAGGAATACCGCAACGATAAGTGCGGAGAACAGCTTTGTATTATCCGTTGAAAGACCTATAAGCATTACTATTCTGAGTACAATGAAATATATTACCGCACCCAGAACGGTAAAGGAAAGCTTTGCAATAAAGTTGAAGCGCTTTTTGAATATGACCTCGCCAAGCACCATGCCGATAATTACTGCGGCGAGTCCGATAACGATAGCACCTCTGCCCATATTAACGTCGGCAAAGCCCTGATATTGTGCAAGGATCGCTCCCGAAAGTCCTACAAGACCGTTTGAAAGAACAAGAGTTACTATAGTAGCAGCCTTTGTATTGATACCCTCAGCCTTGGAAAGTGCGCTGTTGCAGCCTGTAGCTCTTATTGCCATGCCGTATTCCGTACCGAAAAACCAATAAAGCAATGCTATGATGACAACTACAAAAGCTAACGCAACTGCTACCGTACGGATAATATCATTAATGCTGTTGCCTGCTGTAACATATCTGGACGATATAACAAGCGGATATTTATCAACGCTTACGGGAGCATTGGCTTTTCCGTTGATATCAAGATATATTGAATAAAGCGCCAGCTGAGTAAGTATACCGGCAAGTATTCCGGGTATACCGAGAACCGTATTGAACACAGCCGTAACAAGTCCTGCACAGCAGCCTGCAAGAAAAGCTATGAATATAGCCAGCGGAACGGGAACTCCGTTTGTAATAAGCACTACCGCTGTAACTCCTCCAAGGCTGAGAGAGCCGTCAACGGTCAGATCGGCAAAATCAAGTATCTTATATGTAATGAACACGCCTACAGCGAGAATACCCCATATAAGTCCCTGTGTAATGTCTCCAGGAAGAGCATTGCCGAACGTTGTAAGCTTGTTTAATAACAAATCCATATTGACCTCCTTAATACAATACAAAAATATTCTGCCGTAAAA
>JBJESH010000123.1:0-4069 GCA_051882695.1 Oscillospiraceae bacterium
TGAGGTACTGGAAAAGATAAGGGCGATGGAACAGTCCAAAAATATTCCGGTCATCTTTCTCACGGCGGATAACGACACCGAGACGGAGACACGCTGCTTCAAGGAGGGTGCGATAGACTTTATTGCCAAGCCTTTCGTTCCCGAAGTTATGCTGTCGAGGATCGGCAGAGTGCTTGAACTGGAGGAGCTGCGCCGCAGTCTTGCAGACAGGCTTGAGCAGAAAACACGGGAAGTTTCGGACATGAAGAGCAAGTCCCGTCAGGACGCTCTTACAGGTCTGTGGAACAGGGCGCACACCGAGGAAACGGTCAATGAGCTGATATCGGAGGGTGCAAAGGGCGCTCTTATGATGATAGATATGGACAATTTCAAGGCTATCAACGACAATTACGGTCACATTGCCGGCGACCGCACTCTGAAAATGTTTGCGGATACTTTGCGGACATTTTCAACCGAAGGGGACGTTCTTTGCCGTATCGGCGGCGACGAATTCGTGGTCTTTGTAAACGGGATTACTTCCAAAGCCGAACTGAGCAACCGTGCTGCGGATATTATTTCAGACCTGTGCTACAAAATAGAGCAGTGCAAGTTTGAAACAAATTCTTCGGTTTCTATAGGCATTGCGCAGACTCCCGAGGACGGCACGGAATTCAACAAGCTTTATAATTCTGCGGACAAGGCGCTTTATTACGTTAAGCAGAACGGCAAGAATTCCTATCACTTTTTCAGCGACAAGGTACAGCAGGAAAACAGCCGCGGCAGCAAGACTGTGGATCTGAACTATCTGCGTGAATTCATGAGCCGTGCCGACAGCGGAAGAGGTGCTTATCTGCTTGATTTTGAAAGCTTTCACCATGTTTATAACTTTATCCGCCGCTTTGTGGAGCGCAGCAGCAGAGATGTTCAGACTGTGCTTTTTACCGTATGTGAAAACGGTTCTCAGGAGTCGGACGCTTCCGAGACGGAGCTTGCTCTGGAGCTTCTGGAAAAGGCGATATATACTTCTTTGCGCAGGTCGGACGTTTCGACAAGATATTCCAGCAAGCAGCTTATTGTTATTCTTATGGACGCTAATGATGAAAACGGCGACATGGTTGCAGGAAGAATAATCAATTGCTTCAACAAGCTTTATACCGGCGGAAAGGTAAGCATTGACTACGGCATTGCACGCATGGACGGTGCTGAGCTTTTCGGGAAAAAGGCTTTGGAGCAGTAAAAATTTATTTTTATATTGATTGGGAAGGATCTTATGCCGAGATTTTTTATCGGAGAGCCTGCCGGTGATTTTATTACAGTTACGGGCAGCGACGCAAGGCACATAGGGTATTCGCTGAGAATGAAAAAGGGTGAAGAGATAACCTTCTGCCACGGCGGTACTGATTATTTTTGCAGGATAGAAAGCATTACCGAGAGCGAGGTATTATGCCGTGTTGAAAGCGCTGTGCCCAGCCGCTCGGAGCCGACGGCAAGGCTTACGCTTTATCAGGCGTATCCTAAGCAGGACAAGCTGGAGATGATAGTTCAGAAGGTCACGGAGCTGGGTGCTGTAAGGATAGTTCCGTTTATTTCCGCAAGATGTGTGGCACGACCCGATGAAAAGTCGGCGGAAAAGAAGCGGGAACGTTTGCAGAAGATCGCCGAGGAGGCTGCTAAGCAGTCGGGCAGGGGGATAATCCCCGAAATTGCGCCTATGGTTACTTTTAAGGCTGCGCTTGAAGATATGAAAAATTCCGATATCAGGCTTTTCTGCTATGAAAACGGCGGCGAGAGGCTGAACAGCATTGCTTTGCCCCAAAGCGGAAGCATTGCTGTTATGATAGGTTCGGAGGGCGGCTTTGAACGCTCCGAGGCGGAGGCTGCCGAGGCTTCCGGTGCAAAGCAGATATGGCTCGGAGAAAGGATACTGCGCTGTGAGACCTGTCCTGTTGCGGTCACGGCGATAATTATGAATCTGACCGGAAATATGTAGGAGATATATAACAGTTGCACGCTTCTTTTGTGCATTGTGCGGATAATTATTTAAAATTAAAAATATTTTTTCTTTAGTTGCACGTTCGCGTGCAACTTTTTTTATTTTCCCGCCTTTTGATGTAAAGCGCCGCCGTGCTTTACGGTAGGAGGTGAACTTGTGGCGGAAAATCTTACGAAAAGGCAGAAAAAGTTTCTTTGTCATTTCCTCAAAAGCAGGAATATTTCCGAGGCTGCCGCTGCCTGCGGTATTCCTGCTTCTGCCGCTTATGAGGAGGGAATGAAGATCCTGAAGCATCCTCAGGCTCTCGGCTTTATTGCCGATCTGTCGGTCACGGTGAAAAATTTCGGCGGAGACGTTGTGGAGGAATCCCTTGACAGGATAATCAACGGTCGTATCAACGACGCGGCTATTCTGGCAAGGGCAAATCCCGAGGAGCTTTCCGATGAGGATATCCGCAGGCTGGACCTTTATAATGTTACCGAGCTGAAGGTCGGCAAGGGCGTTTGCGAGATGAAGTTTGCCGACAGACTGAAGGCTATCGATAAGCTGAACGAGATAAAAAACGGCAGGGCGGTGGACGGTCTTGCTCAAAGCTTCTTCGACGCTATCGGAAGTGCTGCCGATAATAATAACCAATAAAAGTACATACAAAAAAGCAAGCTTTTGTTCGATTTTTGTATACTTTTTAATTGGTTATCGGTATAAAAAGGGCGGAGAATAAATTACTGCTTTAAATGCTAAAAAATTGGAGGTGTTTTGTCTGGCTGATTTTAAACGCTTTTCCCCGAAGCAGAAAACGGTTCTGACATGGTGGAGGTCGGAACGCTATAAAAGCTGCGACGCTGTTATCTGCGACGGTGCGGTCAGAAGCGGCAAGACTCTTTGTATGTCGATCTCATTTGCGGCGTGGGCTATGGCGAATTTTAACGGCGGCGTTTTTGCCGTTTGTGGCAAGACGGTTACTTCGCTTAAAAGAAATGTTGCGGCGCCGCTGCTTTCTGCTTTGAGGGGACTCGGTTTTTCCTGCGTTGAAAAGGTCAGCGGCTCTTATGCGGATATTTCCGCAGGGGGCAGGACGAACCGCTTCTATTTCTTCGGCGGCAGGGATGAAGGTTCTGCGGCGCTCATTCAGGGCATTACTCTTTGCGGAGTGCTTCTGGACGAGGTGGTGCTTATGCCACGTTCCTTTGTGGAGCAAGCTCTGGCAAGATGCTCTGTGGAAGGTTCTAAGCTGTGGTTCAGCTGCAATCCATCTTATCCGTACCACTGGTTTTACCGTGAATGGATACTGAAAGCCCGTGAGAAAAACGCTTTGTATCTGCACTTTACCATGGACGACAACCCTTCTCTTTCGGACGAGGTGAGGGAGAGATACAGGCGGCTTTACTCGGGGGTGTTTTATGACAGGTTCGTTCTCGGGAAATGGGTGGCGGCGGAGGGACTTGTTTATCCGATGTTCTCCGAAAAAAGGCATATTGCAAAAACGCTTCCCGAACAGTTTGAACGGTTTGCGGTGTCATGCGATTACGGTACGGTGAACCCTTCGTCCTTCGGACTGTGGGGAAAATGCGGCGAGACCTGGTACAGGATCGGCGAATACTATTACAGCTCAAAACGGGAGGGTATGTCCCGTACCGACGAGGAGCACTACGAGGGGCTTCGTAAGCTTATAGGCGGCAGGGCGGTTGACGGTGTTATCGTTGACCCGTCGGCGGCTTCGTTTATTGAGTGCATAAGACGGCACGGCGAGTTTCCCGTTATTGCGGCAAAAAATGATGTTGTTTCGGGCATCAGGCGCTGTTCCGACGCTTTACGGGACGGCAGGATAATGTTCGCAGAAGGCTGTGCGGACATTCTGAGGGAGTTTTCTTTATACCGCTGGGACGAAAGCCGCGGCGGTGATGTTCCCGTTAAGGAAAACGACCACGCTATGGACGACATGAGGTATTTCGTTACAAGCTCGTTTTTCCGCGGTTCGGAGTGCGGTTTCTGGGCAGGGGCGGTGAAGAGATAATTCGGAATGCGGAATGCGGAATTAAAACGAACGCAAGCGTTCGTTTCCGAGTTTAAAACAAATGCTGACGCATTTGTTTCCGA
>JBJESH010000124.1:0-4056 GCA_051882695.1 Oscillospiraceae bacterium
CAAATCACTATTCGCTTTTCACTCTCAGAATAGGATAGCCGTCTTCATACGGCTTCACAATTTCGGGATGCTTTTCCGCATGAGCAAAAATCTTGTCGGCAAGGCCGTTTTTGTCAAGCTCGGCACAAAGCTCCTCAAGAGGCTTTTTATACATGGTCGGACAAATCGAAGCAATTGATATGACCTGCCTGCCGCCAAGCTCCATTATGCGGTAAGGCCAGATACGGCAGTCAAACGGTTTGTCGTCACCCAGCCTACAGCCGGTTTTACTGTCAAGAACGGGACAGTAGTAAAGTCCGTCCGCAGCCTCCTCCATGCGAAAAAGCCAGCCGCCGTCCTTTCCCACAAATTTAATTTCCAGAAAACGTTCGCTGACAAGCGCTTTCAGACTGTCGTCCAGCACGGGAGTTTCCCAGATATCATATTTGTCAAATATACAGCAGATCTTACAGGCTGCACAGTCGCTTCCCGATAAAATATTTTTCAGCATTATAAAAATTTCCTTTCAAAGTTTAATGTATAATCTTTTGCTTTTGCAGTATACTACCGAAAAAAGGAGAGATCATATGAATATTTCAAAACAGCAGTACGACAGCATGGTAAAGAAAATGTCGCCTAATTCAAAAAGCTGGATAGATATTCCCAAAGCATTTCTGATAGGCGGACTTATTTGCTGCATAGGTCAGGGTCTTAATGACATTTTTTCATATTACGGTTTTGATGAAAGATCCGCAGCTGCATGGACGTCCGTATCACTTGTGTTTATCAGCGTTCTTCTCACAGGTCTGGGAATTTACGAAAGAATCGCCAAGCACGGCGGCGCAGGCACCCTTGTACCGATAACAGGCTTTGCGAATGCGGTATCATCACCTGCTCTTGAATTCAAAGCAGAGGGATTTGTTCTTGGCGTAGGCGCAAAAATTTTCGCAATTGCAGGTCCCGTGATCTTATACGGAACAGCCGCTTCGGTGGTATACGGTCTGATCTACTACTTTTTCCTAAGATAGAACATCGTTTGTCCATGCTGCCTTAACATATATTTTAGCATAATACTTTTTTCAAGTCAATAATACCGATAACAGTGTGAAATTGCAAAGCGAGCCTGCGGCCCAGATCCATCAGAACAGCAAAAAACGGGAAGAAGCCTTTTCTTCCCGTTTTTATCTGTAATACTAAAAACCAATTAAACTGTAGACAAAAAATCTGCGCAAAACCCATATATGCAAGCTTTTGCTTGATTTTTTGTACAGTTTTTAAATGGTTTTTAGTATAATTTGATATAATTATTTGCAGCAGCACTCACCGACAGGTACTGTCCAATGATGTGTGTCCTCGATCTTGCCCCACTGGATACCTGTAAGTGTATCATAAAGCTTCTGTGAAATCGTACCGATCTCGCCGTTGTTGAGTGTCATTACCTTGTCGCCGTATTTAAGCTCGCCTACGGGAGAAATTACTGCAGCTGTTCCTGTGCCGAAGGCTTCGTCAAACTTGCCCTCGTCATATGCCTTTACAAGCTCGTCGATCTCAATGTCGCGCTCTGTTACCTTATAGCCCATTGTTCTGAGAAGCTCAATGCAGGACTTTCTTGTGATACCGCCAAGAATAGAACCTCTGTCAAGACTTGGTGTGATAACTTCACCGTCTACAACGAAGAATACGTTCATTGCGCCTACCTCGTCGATATACTTTCTGTGTACACCGTCAAGCCAGAGAACCTGTGCATAGCCCTGCTTTTCAGCCTCTTCCTGAGCCTTCAGGGAGATAGCATAGTTTGCAGCAGCCTTTGTGAAGCCTGTTCCGCCTGTTACTGCACGGACATAGTTTTCCTCAACGTAGATCTTAACGGGAGCAAGACCGTTTGCGTAATATGCGCCGACAGGGGAGCAGATTATGCAGAAAATAAGGTGCTTTGCAGGGTGAACGCCCAGCATCGGGTCAACTGCAAAGATGTAAGGACGGATATAAAGAGAAGTTCCGTCAGCGTGAGGGACCCAGTCCTCATCCACCTTAACGAGAGCCTTTACAGCTTCAACGCCGAATGCCTCGTCGATCTTAGGAATACAAAGACGATCGTTTGAAAGATTGAGTCTTGCCATATTCTGCTCGGGGCGGAAAAGCTGTATCCTGCCGCTTGCTGTTCTGTAAGCCTTCATACCTTCAAAGTCTGCCTGACCATAGTGAAGACACATTGCTGCCGGGTGCATGGGGATAGGTCCGAATGGAACGATCCTTGCGTCATGCCAGCCCTGTCCCTCGTCGTAATTCATAAGGAACATATGGTCAGTGAAAAGCTTGCCAAAACCAAGCTTTGACTCGTCCTCAGGCTTAGCCTTTGGAGCAGTCGTTCTTGTAACTTTTATTTCCATCATTTTAATAGCTTCCTTTCCTTTTTATAAAAGATAAAACAATTATATCACATACTTATTATTATTTCAAGCATAAAACCGCACTATTTTACATACATTTGCAGCATGATAAAAGAAAACTTGCATAAAAGCTCCGTTTTTTTACCGGTCTGTCATTCTTTTTCGTCCGAAAACTTTGACCATGCTATACCGGCAAGAAGCCAGAAAAACGGTGCAACTGTTACTGCGCTTGCACTGAAAAACGCCTGCACAGAGTATGCAAGAACTGCTGCCAGCAGTGCCGGACGGAACCATTTTTCACGGTCTGCGGCAAACTGCTTAACGCCCTTGAAAAGCTGTGCAAAGGTCATGCCCAGCAGCGCAAGATATATAAGCAGAGCCGGCACGCCTCTTGTTGCCGCAATATAAAGATATTCGTTATAGCTTCGGTCGATGCTGTCAACTATCAGATCATCGTTATAAAGCTGATACTTTGCCATAAGGTCGGGGCCTGTACCGAGAAGCGGATGGTCTTTTATAATGATAAGACTTCTTTCAGCTCCGATCTTCCAGTGTGAATCATAGTTTACCGGAGAAGGCGCACTTATAATAAACAAGCGGTTATAAGCGTCGGTATAGGCAATAGATTTATCGCGCCATACCGCTTCGCCCCGTACATTCGGCTGGTCTTTAAGATTTATGCCCTGAAAAGCAAATACCAGTCCGAAAACTGCGGCAAAAGCAAGAAGAAGCGCTGCAAGCCTTTTACGGGAGCTTTTCAGAACGCCGCCGTCAAACTTCGTACTGTCCTTGCCTGCGGTAAATTCATTTATAATAAGAATGACAAGCGCCGAACCTATACCGATAAGCGGTACTACCGAGGAGGTGAACAGTCCCGTAAGGAAGAACAGCACCGCAGAGCAGCCGTAGACTCTTGCACGGGTCACATTTTTTTCGTACATTGCTCCTGCGATGGCAACTCCGCTGACAAGGGTCAGAAACGAGCCGTAAAAGATAGGGCTGTCGGAAAGTCCGCTGGAAAGATGAACATCCTTCATAAGCACCAGTGCAGGAAGCTTTCTGAAATCCGAGGGAAAATCCCATGGTATATGCTGCATTACCGCAACAACCGCCTGAACTATACCTGCTCCCACAAAAATGTCAAAAACGATCTTTACCGAAGAATACTTCATGACCGTTGTTGCAAGAAGAAAGATACCGAAATATGCAAACAAAGCGAGAAGGCCTTCATATCTGCCCGTTTCGCCCAGCATTGATGTATTTATTTCCTCCTGCGAAGCGCCGCTGAGCACTACCCGATAGTATGAAGCAAATGCCAGCAGAGCAAGTGCTGCGATGAGAAAGGCAGCAGGATATTCCTTGAATTTTATATCCTTTCTCAGCAGCAGGACAATATAAAAAAGTATGCAGGAAAATCCCGTAGCATAAAGGAATGCTCCCAGAAACGCATTTGAGCCGTTAAGACCAACTATAAGCGCCGAGCCGATAAGCGGCACGATTATGCAGGCGCAGAGAAGTCCCGTTATCCACTTTCTCACGGTAGTCTGTCCCATGTTAAGGATAAAATTCGACTTTTCCGTTGTACCGAAAATTGTTTTTGGCATAGGATACCTTCTTTCATTTTTATTTTATTTTTATACTATTTCTTAATCAACCTATAGACAAAGTCTATAGGTTGATTCCACCG
>JBJESH010000125.1:0-4048 GCA_051882695.1 Oscillospiraceae bacterium
CCGCCGTTGTCAAGCGGTTTCTTGTGTATTTCGGGGAAAACATTATCACCCTTGCGAACACGAGTAACGGTCAGCCTGTCGTTATGCTGAGCAAGACCGTGGCTGTCGGAATAATCGCGGTATGCCCTGCGCTGTTGGGTAAGCTTTAAATGTATACGCGATCTGCAAAGTTTTAATAAGTTAATACAAATCCATATGATTTATAACCATACTTGCAAACCGGTAAGGAAACTTATTTGCAAATATATTATCATAACCCAAACAAGCTCAACAACTTCTGCCAAAATGTCAGCTTTTCTTCGGGCTCGGCAGCGGATTCTTCTGCTTCGGGTATTTCAACTGCATCTGTTTTTATCACAAACTGCACCGAATTTACTTCCGTGTTTTTACTGGAAATAAAGGATTTAACCTCATAATTATCATTGGACATTGAATCGATCATACCGCTCAGATCATCACCGAATGTGTCATCTATCTTATCCGTTTCGGAGCGCAGCTCGGAAGTACCATCGTACATTTCCGAAGCGCCGTCCATAAGCTTCTTTGCACCGTCCGCAAGGTCAGAGCCGCCCTCCGCAAGCTCCTTTGCACCGTCAGAAATTTCCGCAAAGCCGTCAGTCAGCTTTTTAACGCCGTCTGTGTATTCACCGATACCGCTGTCAAGCTTTTCGTATTCCGAAACAAGAGTGTTGATTCCGCTTGAAAGCTCTGACATATTCACAAGCATATCCGAAAGTGAAGCGGTAAGTCCGTTTATCGCCTTGTCAAATTCCGCATATTTTGCTTTTAACTCCTTTGCACCCGACTCAAGCTGTGCGGAAGCCTGCGAAACGCTGTTCAAGTAAGTTTCCGTTCCGCCCAGAGCCGCATTATTGCCTGTAAGCAGCGTGAGAGTATTTTCAAGCTGACCTATCTGTGCTTTCAGCTTTGCGGCTTCCTCGGCATACTGCGGTACCTTTTCTATTTTAACAAGCTGAGTTTTAAGTTCTGTAATCTGTGTCGTAAGCTGTGATATTGCCTGCTCGTTTCCTGATTTCAGAGTGTCTATGTCAAGCCCGTTTGCGCTCATTGCCGCCTTATAGCTTTCGTAATTCAAATTTTTATTTAACTGCGCTATGACTTCATAAAGCTTGTCAATACCCGACTTTATCTGTGCCGAAGCGGATACAAGCTGTTCCAATTGGTCGGCACTTGCCGATACTCCCGAAAGCGAGGTCTGTATTTTTATCAGTGCATTTTTTATCTCAGAAGAACCGTCAACAAGCTCAGAAGATTTTTCTGTTAATTCTGAAAGTCCCTCCTGTGCCTCGGCTATTCCGTCACGCAGCTTCCCGATACCTTCATTCATATCGGAAACACCGTCGTTCAGCTCAACAGTGCCATCGTAAAGCTCCTTTGCACCGTCATCAAGCTCTTTTGCACCGTCTGTAAGGTCGGTAATTTTTTTGTCTATATCCTCATTGTCAATATCAAGTCCGAGGCTCATTTTAATTCCGTTGATAGACCCTTCCGCCATTTCAAAATCCGTAACATCGGCAAAGATAGACTTTTCCAGTCCCTTGTCGGGGAGAACAGTATATGTTATCTGCTTTTTGCTTCCAACGTTTGCAACCGTAGCACCCTCTGCCAAAATGTTTCTGCACAGCTCCGTATCAAGAGTAAAGGAGCATTGTAAAGCGTAATTCTCATAAAAATCTGTGCTGCATTTTTCGTTTTCGGTAATGCTGATTTTTATTTCAAGAGCGCCGCTTTTGCCTGCAATTTCTTCTGCAGAAAGTTCCTTGCCGTCAAGAAAATATTTTATTGAAATATTCCATGGTATCTCCGTATTCTTCAGCGTTCCCTGATAATATACCTTATTGTTTTCGGGAGAGGAAAATGTAATTTCATCGCCATTCTGAACAATTTTTTCGTCCATATTCAGCAGCTTTACATCGGCGTAATCACCGTAATCGGTAATTTCGCCGCCGTCAAAGCTGTTTACGGCATAAACACTGTTTACGCTTCCGTCTGCGCCTGCCATTATATATATTACCTCTTCTTTTTCGGCTGCAAAAGCAGGCATTGCATAAGATGATACAAGGCATAATGCAAGTATTCCCGAAACAATTTTATATGAATTTTTCATCTGAATTTCTCCTTACTTATTTGCTAAAAAATTAGATTTTATCGTTGTTCTGCATATTACTCCGTCAAAAATATACAGAAGTCCCGGAAGAACGAAAAATACAATGACAAGTGAGAATATTGCTCCCACGCCCACAAACATTCCCAGCTGTGCAAGAAGTCCGTGTGTGGAAAGATTTCCGAGCAGAAGTCCCACCACCGTAAGCACACTGCCCGATGTTAGAATTGAAACTGACACCGTTGAAATTGTTTTCGGCACAGCTTCCCTTTTCGGCATTTCACGGCGGAATTCCATATATCTGTCCGTCATAAGAATTGCGTAATCCACCGTTGCACCAAGCTGTACGGAGCTTATTATCAGATATGCGATATAGAACACATAGCTGCTCTTGAAGTACGGCAAAGAAAGGTTCAGCCATATCGCCGTTTCAATTGCAAGCACAAGGATAACCGGAAGCGATACCGACTTCATTGTAAGCAGCAGCACGATAAATACCGCCGCTATTGCAATAAGATTTACCTTTACCATATCCTTTGTTACCGTGTCCATTAGGTCGTAGGTGCTTACGCCCTCGCCTGCAAAATAGTATTCATCCGCATAATATTTTTCGCATATTTCACGGACATTTTCAATAAGCGCAAAGGTTTCCTTTCCCTCGTAATCGGCATCAACGCTTACTACCATTCTGCTGTAATTTTCGGAACAGAGCATTGAATATGTGTCTCTGTCAAGATACTGTTCGGGAATCTCCGCACCAACCGTATCAACGTATGAAATTATATCCTTGACCTGCGGCAGAGTGCGAAGCTCGTCGGAAAGCGCCTTTTCTGTCTGGCGGCTGCCATTTGGAACAAGTACCACATATGTATCCTGCTTTCCGAAAACGTTCTCTATCTTTGCCGTATCTGCACCGAGTTTTGTATCCTCGCCGAAAATGTGGGACGAACCATAGTAAAAATCGTTTGCATTTGAAGCAAGATATACCGGCGCAATTATTATTACGAAAACTACTGCCATAGGCAGCATTATCTTGCTTACAGCTTTTCCGAACTTGTCAAATTTCGGAACAAGAGAACGATGACGGGTCTTGTCAAGAAGCTTGTATGTAAGCATTATAAGGCAGGGCATAAAAATGAACACGCATATCAGGCTTATTGCAACACCCTTTGCAAGAGCAAAACCAAGATCGGGACCTATCTTAAAGCGCATAAGTCCGAGGGCAAGAAAGCCGATAACAGTGGTAAGTCCGCTTGATAAGATAGAGCTTGTTGATTTTGTCAAAGCGTCTGCCATAGCTTCCTTTGGGCTTGAAAACTCCTTTCTGCTTTCCTCAAAGCGGTGCAGCAGGAATACGGAATAGTCCAGCGATACCGCAAGCTGAAGTATCATTCCTGCGGCGTTGGTGACAAAGCTTATCTCCCCGAAAATTATGTTGCTGCCTGCGTTTATCATCAGCGAAACGCCAAGGCCTGCCATGATAACAACAGGCTCTATCCACGAATTTGTGGTGAGAAGCAGCACGATAATTACGAAAATGACTGCAATTATTGTGATAACGTTTATCTCGCTTACGGTACTTTCCGTTGCAACAGCAGTAGATACTGCAGAGCCTGTTAATGAGTTTCCATCGCCGACAATTTCTCTTATCTCATTGACTGCCGACTGATTTTTCTCTTCGGAGATAGTTACCGTCAGCAGTGCATTTCCATCTTTATAGTAGGTTTCAACCGTATCGGCGTCCATAGTCTCGATAGGCTGTGTAATATCGCAGGAATCGTCCAGCCACATTACATCGTCAACACCGTCCACCGCCTCTATCTTATCCTTGTAATCAAGCGCCTGCGGAATGGTAACATTTTGAAGCATTATTCTTGCGTTTGGAATGCCGCCATCAAACTCCTGCTCCATAACATCAAGTGA
>JBJESH010000126.1:0-16402 GCA_051882695.1 Oscillospiraceae bacterium
TGAAGCATATGCACCGTTATCGGAAGCCTTGATGTAACCCTTTTCCTCAATAATTGCCTGACCGTCAGCACTCATTATAAAGGATACAAAGTCTGCCGCAAGCGGACTGATATCGTCTCTCGTTGCAATATTAAACGGTCTTGAAACCTTGTATGTACCGTTATTGATATTGTCTACCGTAGCCTCAACGCCGTCAACCTTTACAGCTTTTACATCATTGCTGAGCGAACCAAGCGAGATGTATCCTATTGCGCTTTCATTTCCGGCAACTGACTGGATAACGACCGATGTGCTGTTTGATATCTCCGCAGTTGCAACAGTGTTATCAACATCGTTTTCCATAATTCCCATAAGCTCTGTGAAAGCTCCTCTTGTTCCCGAACCGTCCTCACGGGATATAACCGTAATTGCGTTTCCTGCACCTCCGCAGCCTGTAAGAAGCGCTGCAGAAAGGACCGCAGCAATGCCTGCCGATATAAGCTTTTTCATAAGTAAACCATCCTTTTGAGTATAATAAATTCGTACTTTTCTTTGGTACGCTTTTAATTATAAACTGCAAAGGTAAAGTCCGAAATCATGGTTATGTTAAATCTGTGTAAAGTCGTTAAATCAAATGTAAACCTTATTTTTGAAAGGATTTTACACAATAATACTAATTCCTAACCTCCTTATAGACAAAGTCTATAAGGAGAGCCGCCTGAAAGGCGGCAAGTCAAAACCTACGGTTTTGACGGAATTAGTATTGAACGGCTTTCCTGCGGCTTCGCCGCACCCACCGCAAAGCGGTGGGATCAACCTATAGACTTTGTCTATAGGTTGATTAGGAAATAGTATAAAAAAGGAAACGCTCCGCTTTGGAACGTTTCCTAAAAAGCATATTTTATTTTGTGTCGAACTGACTTTCGTGTCTTTTGAAGAAGTCCACGCGAGGTTCAAGGAACTTTATTTCATGGTCTGTTTCGCCTTTGAGAATGTTGTCTGCAAGAGGCTCGAAAATATGATCCCAGTTCCACATAGAATCGTCAAGCTTCATGTACTCCTGTACCATTTTAGTTCCGTCGGGAGCGATCGGGTGCAGAAGAACAGCGGCAGTCTTTATCATGTGGAACACGTTTGTCATCCACTTTCTGCGGAGCGCATTATCGTCCGCCTTGTCAGCATCAGCCTTTGCCTTTGCCATATACTTGCTTGCCTTGCGGATATAGGAATCCAGCACATATGTGACCTGATGGAACTCAAATTTATACATGAACCGCTCGTATTCCAGAACTGCCTTTTCCGATTCAGCAAGGATATCGGCGTCAACCTCTCCAACGGGCATTTTGCCGTCAAGGTATTTCTGCGCGTCGTAGAAGCAGGTACGGATAATTCTGTTGAACACATTTGAAAGCAGGAAGCCTTCCTTTGTAACAGGGTCGCCCTCGTCCTGCTTAGCCATAGGATTAAGGGGCTTTGGCTGGAAGCTTACGCTTCTCATGCCGAGTCCAAGGCTGAGGAAGTGCATACGCAGCTGCTCTGCTGTGTAATAATCAAGCAGGTCGGCAGCCATAGGAGGCTTTACCGCACCGCTGCTGGAAGCTTTCTTGTCAAGGAAAAGAATATGGTGATTTGCCACAAGTATCGGAAGCTGAAGCTCGCCGTCCTCGGGGTCGCAGGAGAGCTTATCCTTGCCCTGAAGCGCCATGAACATAGCCATTTCCGCAACGCCGTAGAAATAAATATTGTCCTGACCGATAAACTGGTAAACCTGAGCGTCCTTTGAACACCAGTAGCTTTTCCATTCGTCACGGTCGTGACCGATAGATTCAAGATACGCCTGAGTAAAGGAAATAGGCGCCCAGAGCGACTCCGGCCAAACCCAGACCGTCAGTGGGTCTTCACCCTCCAGAACAGGCGCAGGCACGCCCCACTCGATATTTCCCGTAAGACGGAACGGCACAAGAGTCTTGCCCGTGCGGAAACGAATACCCTCTGCTGAAAGTATCTCGCATGATTTTTCACGTTCTTCAAGAGTTTTGAACACGATCGTAAACGAAGTTTTCTTAGGCTCTTCAACAAGCTCGTGAGCCTCAAGTCTGTCCTTTACAGCGTCATATTTTTCTCTGAAATCGTTCATTATATAGATAACGGGAGGCTCAAGGAACTCGCTTATCGTTTTGTGTACGACCGTTCTAACATTATCCTGCTGTCTTATTTCAGCAGCATACTCACGAAGGATATCATAGTGGTCTGTAAGCTTGAAATACCAGTTATCAACATTTCTCATAACAGGCTTTTCACCGGTAAGAGTGCTCTTTGGGTCGATAAGATCCTGAGGCATATACTGATGTCCAAGGTCGCACTCGTCCGCATAACCCTTTTCGGACTGACATCCCTGCACGGGACATTTACCAACGACCTGTCTGCCGTTGAGGAAGGTCCCCACCTTTTCGTCATAGAACTGAGCAGTAGATATCTTACGGAGATGACCGTTCTCATAAAGCTTCCTTATAAACCAATCGGAAACCTCGTTATGCACCTCAGCTGTCCTGCCAAGTCCCGAAGCACCAAAAAGATTAAGGCTGATCCCATAGTCGTCAAGAGTTTTCTTCTGAGCCTCATGATTTTCGGCAACAAAATCCTTTATAGTACCTTTATATCCCTGCTCCTCGGTAAGCTTGCGGTAGCTTTCCGCGATCGGTGAGCCATAGCAGTCCGTACCCGATACAAAAATAACATTTTCTTTGCCTATTCTGTCACGAAGGAAACGTGCGTAAACGTCCGCAAAAACGAATACACCGCCCACATGACCAAAATGCAGCTTTTTGTTTCCGTATGGCATACCGCCTGTAATAACAGCTCTTTTCGGGAACTGAGGACGGTTATCCCTTGAAATTTTCTTTTTGAAATCCTTGACATTATTGACGTTATTGTTGTTATCCATAATCAAAAATCATTCCTTTCACGAAAGCACAAGCTTTCTCCGAAAAACACGGCGAACACCCGAAATCCGCTGCGCTGCGGCATATCGTTTGTCCGCCTGTAAAAATAGACCAAATCAGCTGAGAGTAAGGACTGCAAGGTCACCGTTGTTATTCTGACCTGCGTTCTTCACTGCAAAAATCACCTTTCTCATAAGCTGCTTGTCAGAAGCTCTCAGAGCAGTATCAAAAGCGCTTATTGCTTTTGCAAAGCCATCATCGTCTTTTCCGGGCATATAACAGGTAATAAGTACCTTGACAGCATTGTAAAGCGAACAGTAAAACACGAAATGATCCCAGAAATTGAACTCGGGTTCAGCAAACGGGATAGAATAAGACCAAAGGTAATTTATCATTACATTTTCAACATAATGGGACTTCTCTCCTGCCGTAAGCTCCGAGAATGCCTTTCTCATTTCGATATACTTCTTCATATCGGTCATTTTCAGAGTTTCGGGGCCGGATACTCCGAGGTTTTTATAAATAGTGTTGAGAACCTCTCTATATGCCGCATTGGGCTTGTTGAGAGATTTCAGCAGCGAAATACCGTCTGCAAGAGCGTAACCGGGATTTGGACGGACTTCCTTGAAATACTCGATAATACGGGTATAATCCATATTCGGAGCCGTAAATTCTTCAATAAATTTAGGGATAAGGTTCGGCTGTCCCTTGTCGATCATACCCTGAATTGTTTTTACAGCATAGTTAAGAAGAAGCATACGCTTTTCAAAGTTAACATTTCTGTTCTGAAGAACACTCATAAAAAGAGTACGCATCTGCCAGTAATACTGTGCTGTAGGATGAGCCTCAAGAATACTCTGGCTCTCTTTTATAAACTTCTCACTCTGCTCATCGGGCAGATTGACCATATTATATGAAAGAGTCTCCTTTTCCTCCATAAGCTTTTTGACGACTTCAATATTGCTGAGGTGAAGAACGTATTCAACAGCGGAAACAGTTACGATAATATCACAGAAATCGTCGGAAGGCTGAGGATTCAGACGTTCATTCAGTTCCTTTAAAATTGCAGGTGAAACAATAGGAAATCCCATAAAAAACTCCATTCCCGACGGCATATGTCATAATCTCGGATCACAGCCTCCGCTGCCGCCGTAGCTAAAGGCAAATACTGATAATTATTATACCACAAACTTTTTTAAAATGCAATAGAATTTTCCGAAAACAGCGCATTTACAGCAAATTAAAGTAAAAATCCCGCTTATATTTATCTATATATACGCTTGAAGTAATTCGCATTATCGGTTATAATTATAATAATATTTTATCGAAAGGACGCTGTCTTATGCTTGAAAATGCGCTTTCAAACAAAAATAAATCCTTCGACTATAAAGACCTTACCAAGGAGCTGGAAAAAAATCTTTCTTCTCTTCAGCAGAAGATCCGAGATAAAAAGCTTCCGGTAATAATTCTTCTTGAGGGCTGGGGCGCTTCGGGAAAAGGTTCTCTCATTGCAGATATGATAAAAATGCTTGACCCAAGATTTTTCAAGGTTTATTCCACCATGCCTGCCACCGAAGCTGAACGCCGTTATCCCTTGATGAAACGCTTCTGGGAAAAGATCCCCGAATACGGCACTATCTCTGTTCTTGACAGAAGCTGGTATCAGGAGCTTGCCATTGCAAAAATGGAGGAAGGTATAACCGACGAGGAATATTCACGCCGCATAAACAGCGTAAATACCTTTGAACGTCAGCTTTCCGACGACGGATACCTTATTATAAAATTTTTCCTTCACATTTCTCAAAAGGAGCAAAAAAAGCGTTTCCTCAAGCTTAAAGAAGACAGCACGACTAAGTGGCGCGTTACCGAGTTGGACAAGAAGCGCAACAAGAATTACGATTTATATTACCGCCAGTTTGACGATATGCTTACCAAAACAAACACACCGCATTGTCCCTGGAGGATCATCGATACTACCGACCGCGGCTTTACCCGCTTTCAGGTATTCAATATTCTTGTAAGCCAGATAACAAATGCAGTAAATACCGAAAAAGCAGCAGTTCCCGTTCTTGAGGAAACCTCCCATCATTTCAAGCTCTCACCCTGTCCAAAGCTTTCTGAAGTAAAGCTTGACAACAAGACCCTGCAGCCTACAAAGTATGCCGACGAGCTGAAAAAAGCACAGAAAGAGCTTGCCAAACTGCATGGAAAAATATACAAGAAAAAGATACCGGTGATCATGGTTTTCGAGGGTTGGGATGCAGCAGGTAAAGGCGGCGCGATCAAGCGCATTTCCTATGCCCTTGACCCGAGAGGCTATGAAGCTGTACCTATCGCCGCGCCCGACAAGCATGAGCTTAACCATCATTATTTGTGGAGATTCTGGAACAATCTTCCCAAAAGCGGACATATTACCATATTTGACCGTTCATGGTACGGAAGAGTAATGGTTGAGCGTATTGAAGGATTTACTCCCCCCGAGCGCTGTGCAATGGCTTACCGTGAGATAAACGAATTTGAAGAAGAGCTTGTCAGCGAAGGAGCAGTCGTGCTTAAATTCTGGCTGCAAATCGACAAAGAGGAACAGCTCCGCCGCTTCAACGACCGTATGAATACACCCGAAAAGCGCTGGAAAATTACCGATGAGGACTGGCGCAACCGCGAGAAATGGGACGCATATGAAGCTGCCGTTGATGAAATGCTGCTGAAAACTTCAACAGCCGCAGCTCCGTGGAACGTTATAGAAGCAAACAGCAAGCTGTATGCAAGAATAAAAATCATGAATATCGTTATTGACAAGGTTTCCGAGTACATTAAAAATTCCGGAAAATAAACTTGGGTTTTAATTTATGGCACATTAAAAGCAACAGCTGACCAATTTGAACGGTCAGCTGTTTTGTTTTATCATGTTAGGCTATTCCTTCCGCTGAATTATTCGGAAAGTGTAATGCTGTCGCTGTCGACCTCTCCATAATCGCTGTCGTTGGAAAAATCAAATGAGCCATCATCCTCGGCAAATTCCGATTCGTTATCCAAATAATCGAGATTATCCATATTTAATGATGATGTGTCAAGACCGTCCATATCATTCGCAGAAACAGAAAATGATTCTTCAGCGTCTGAAAGCTCTTTTCCCGAAGCGGTAACATATTCGGATTCGGGCTTTGCCGCAGAAGCCGACTCTGCTATCTTTGTTTCGGATTCAGACTTAGGGATAGGGTTTCTCAAAGGTCTCGCAAAGAATTCATCCGGCTGCACAGGCTGAGGAATATCGGGTAAAGGCTGTGTCGGCGGCGTAAATGTTTCTGTAAAACCGGATGCTGCTGTGCTGTTCTGCAAAACCGGCGAACCGTTGAAGCCGGGATCGGCAGCGTTATAATTTGCAGGTGCGCTGTAAGCCGCCTGAACCGGTTCATTCTGCGCTCTGAGCTTTTTGTAAGCAAGCACACCAACGACCGCAAAAACGGCAATAATTGCAAGTCCGCCTGCAAGATTGTAATAAGGCGTATTGGGATTATAAATTTTCAGTTCATACGGCAGAATATGCTTTTCGATCTCTGAAGCGCTCGTGCCGTAAATCTCAATTTCCTTAAACCATTCAATAAGATAGCCTTTAAGCTCCGGGTCAAGATCTTTAACTCTTGTCAATACGGCCATATCCGGGAAAAATACGTCTGTGTTCCCATCGAGATACTCCCATGTTGCGTCGCAGATATCATAAAGCATTTGGCGGTCATCAATTTTAGCCGCAGAAATCGTTATGTAAAGCTCCTTTGAAACCCCTTCCTCATTTATGAGCGGCATAATAAAATATTCCTCGGACGTTCTTGATGAAGTTTCAATACCCATAGTTGTATTGGTAGTAGTTTCATTTGCATAGCAGTCGTAAATATTTGCAACATATCCGCCTACAAAATCCCCTTTTTTGATACCGTATATACTGTCATAATTAAAATCGGGAATATAACCGTTAAGCTTGATTATATCGGTTATGCCCGATACTGTAAGCATAATTCCCATTATAAAAAGGACTATAAGCACTATTGCTATTCTTATCTTGTTCATTAAAATTTAACCCCTTAATGTCATTATTTAAAAATATGTTTAAATTTTATCATACTAAAGTTATCAAGTCAAGTCTTTTTCTAAAAAAAGTTGACACATACTGAATAATCTGATATAATATTGAGTGGCGTTCGGACAGGCACGTCCGTATAATTGCTTTGGAAAGGAGCTTATCCTGCTGTGTACAAGGGGTACAAAGCAGGGTATGATTAAAAATATGGCTGCAAATATTGTTATTGGTACTCAGTGGGGCGATGAGGGAAAAGGAAAGGTCATCGACATTCTTGCTTCAAGAGCCGACGTTGTTGTACGTTCACAGGGCGGAAACAACGCAGGTCACACAGTTGCAAGCGGCGGCGAAGTCTATAAGCTGCACCTTATCCCTTCCGGAATTCTTTATAAGGACACCCTCTGCATGATCGGCGCAGGCGTAGTTGTCGACCCTAAGGTAATTCTGGAGGAAATCGACGGACTTTCATCAAGAGGTGTAACTTTTGATAATTTCAAAATTGACCCTCGTGCTCACGTTATTATGCCGTGGCACATCATTCTTGACGGTCTTTCCGAAAAGTTCAGAGGCAACATGGATATCGGCACCACAAAGCGCGGCATCGGTCCCTGCTATATGGACAAGTATGAAAGAAGCGGAATCCGTATATATGACCTTGTTCATCCCGATATCTTCGCAGAAAAAGCAAGAGCCACAGGAAAGCTCCGCAACAGCATTATAACCAACGTTTTCGGCGGCGAAGCTGTTGACATCGAGGCTGTTATAAAAGAGTACACCGAATACGGCAAACGCCTTGCAAAGTATGTTGACGACGTATCAGTGCTTACATACGAAGCAAACAAGGCAGGCAAGGAAATACTTTTCGAGGGCGCACAGGCTACTCTGCTTGACATTGATTTCGGTACTTACCCTTACGTTACAAGCTCACACCCGATCTCGGCAGGCGTTTGTATCGGTACAGGCGTAGGTCCTACCGTTATTGACAAGGTTTACGGCGTTGCAAAGGCTTACACAACAAGAGTAGGCAAGGGTCCGTTCCCTACCGAGCTTGACGATGAAACAGGCGATTATATCAGAAACAACGGCGGCGAATTCGGTACAACGACAGGCAGACCCAGAAGAACAGGCTGGTTCGATGCAGTAATTGTCCGTCATGCGGTAAGAGTTAACGGACTTAACTGCCTTGTAGTAAACAAGCTTGACACACTTGCAGGTCTCGACACACTGAAAATCTGCGTTGCATACAAAAAGCCTGACGGAACAATTGTTAAGGACTTCCCTGCAACTCTGGAAGAACTGGAAGGCTGCGAGCCTGTTTATGAAGAGCACCCCGGTTTCAAGGATGACATTTCCAAGTGCAGAAGCTTTGACGAGCTTCCCGAGATATGCAAGAGCTACATCAAGCGCCTTGAAGAGCTTTGCGAATGTAAGATCGCAATGATCGGTGTAGGTCCCGACAGAGAGCAGCAGATCGAAAGATAAGCGAACAATAATTATGTCCCACGTCTACAAGGCGTGGGACATAATTTTTCATTGATATACACTTTTATGGTATAAAAAACACTACCCCAAAAGTATCTCAGCCTGTGGTAGTGTTCTGTGACCGGAGCTTAATGCTATAAAAAATAATTATAAATATATAGAAAAGCTGATAACAAATGCAATTTCTCGCGATGAGATAACAGGAGTCTCTGTATGTGCCGCACATCACGGCAAGAACCTATGTCGTAAATGCTTCGGATATCGTGATAAAGAAAACAAGCTGCCTATGGAGAACGACACAATTTTCAGATTATTTTCCATGACAAAGCCAATAATTGCGATTTGCAGCTTTTGCGTTATTCTTTCAGAGATCTGTTTTTACCATATGGTTAAGAGGCCCGATGCCGTGACCTATGTGAAGTCCGTCTCCGATTGCTGCGGTAATATATTTCTTTGCTGCTGCAACACTCTCGGGTATGGTTTTTCCGCAGGCAAGTCCGCAGGCAATTGCCGATGAAAGAGTACAGCCCGTGCCGTGGGTATCCGGATTGTCAAGCCTTGGAGACTCAAAGCGGTAAAATTCACAGCAGTAAAGAATATCAACTGCCGCACCGTTTCCGTGACCGCCCTTTACAAGCACTGCAGCACCCGTTTCCTCAGAGATGGTTTTTGCCGCATTGCGCATATCATCTTCATTGCGGATAGAAAATCCGCACAGGACTTCGGCTTCGGGAATATTCGGAGTGATGACCGCAGCAAGAGGAAGAATTTCCGATTTAAGCAGACGAACGGCTTCTTCGTCAATGAGCCGTCTGCCGCTTGTAGATATCATGATCGTATCCGCAACAATATTTTTTATGCTGTATTTTTTCAGCAGCTCCGCAGTTTTCGTGATAATTCCGCATTCGGGCATCATTCCTATTTTTACCGCATCGGGCGGAATATCTTCGAGGACAGCTTCAAGCTGTGCTGCAAAAAAATCTTCGGGAACGTTGAAAACATCCTTTACTCCAAGCGTGTTTTGTACAGTCAGTGCGGAAATAACGCTCATTCCGTATATCCCGTGGGCGGCAAAGGTTTTCATGTCTGCCTGTATTCCTGCACCGCCGCTTGGGTCTGAGCCTGCAATTGTCAGAGCCGTTTTCATATCAGGGTCAGCACCTTTTCTTTTAGCTTCCTCGCGGCTTCATCGGGTTCATTGCTTTTCATTATTGCCGAAACCACGGCAACGCCGGATATGCCGCTGCCTGAAAGCACTCCGCAGTTTTCGAGATTTAGTCCGCCGATAGCGCATACCGGTATTTCAACAGAACCGCAGATTTCCTTAAGGGTCGAAACCTCTGTTATAATAGTTTTCACCTTTGTAGTTGTGGGGAAAATTGCTCCTACTCCAAGGTAGTCTGCACCGTCCGACTGCGCTTGAAGAGCTCGTTCAACGGTTTTTGCGGTTGCTCCCACAATTTTATCGGGACCCATAATTCTTCTTGCATCGGAAACGGGAAGATCGTCGCTTCCGACATGAACTCCTGCTGCACCGCAGGCAAGGGCAACATCTGCACGGTCGTCTATAATAAGCGGTACATTATATTTGTCTGTAACGTTTTTTACAGCACGGGCAAGTTCAAGATATTCTCTGCCGCTGCGGCTTTTCTCGCGGAGCTGAACTATTGTTGCTCCTCCTGCGCAAGCCTTATCAACGGTATCAAGCAGTTTTTCGACAGTCACGCCTGTACTGTCGGTAATGAAATACAATGTCAGGTCAAGCTTTTTCATATTTGAATATCCTCGCTTTTTCACTGTAATATTTTTCGTCTATGACGAAAAGTCCGTCGATAAGCGCCCCGTGAAAGCGGCTTATGCTTTTGTCCTGTTCAAATCCGGCAGAAGCATACTCTCCTGAAAGTCCCATAAATATTGCTGCCGCAGCGGCGGCTTCAAGAGGCGTTCCTACCGAAAGAAACGCTCCGGCAACTGCGTTGAGCATACAGCCTGTACCCGTAACAAAGCTCATAAGTTCGTGTCCGTTTTGGCATATATACACGCCGTTTTTGTCGGCGATAACGTCGTTTTTTCCGGACATAAGCACTGTACAGCCGAACTTTTTCGCTGCCGTTTCTGCCGCATGGACAGTATCGCAAAGCAAGCTTTTTTCACCGTTGTCTATTCCCTCGGCATGGTGAGGAAGTCCGCATATGGCGCGGAGCTCCGATTCATTGCCTTTTATTATGGCAGGACTGCATCTTTCGATAAAATCTGACGCAAAATCAAGTCTGAGCCTGCTGCACCCTACTCCTACAAGGTCGATTATGCAGGGGATCCCAAGCTTTTTTGCGGTATCTCCCGAAACGGATATAGCCGCAAGTCTGCTGTCGGAAATATTACCGAGATTTACCGCAAGAGCCTTTGCCGAAGCTGTTATATCGGCGACCTCGTCCTTATGCTCGGCCATTATCGGCTTTGCACCGAGAGCAAGAAGAGCATTGGCACAGTCATTTATGGAAATATGATTGGTTATGCAGTGTACAAGAGGACGTTCGGTTTTAATTTTCTGCCGAAGCCGATGCAGATTTTCTTTGCTTATCATAAACCTTTGCTCCCAATGAATGTTGGAATTTTGCAAGCATTCCTGTTTTGCTGAGTGCTGTCAGGAAAATAAACGCTATTGAACCGCCGATGAGAGTTCCGCCGATAAATGACGGTACATAGAAAAGCCATGTAAGACCTGTTCTTCCCCATATAAACGCCATAACGGGGTAGCTTACGATTGCGCCGATAATGCCTGTACCGATTATTTCGCCTATAACGGCAAAAATCAGCTTACCATTTGAGACACGGTAAAGTACGCCGGAAAGAAATGCTCCGAAAATTGCGCCTGTCAAGGCAAGCGGAGGAATACCCATAAATGCCATGCGTATGATCCCGATCAGAAAAGCGCACAGCAGGGAATACCATGGCCCGAGTAGAACGGCGCAGACGATGTTGATAAGATGCGCCATAGGACACATTCCCTCAACCCGGAGTATGGGCGAAATTACAACTCCCAGTGCTACAAGCATTGCAAGCACTGTCATTTTGAGTAAAGCTGTTTTTTTAGTCATAAGACCCTTCCTTTCTTGGCTTTCGGAAGAGTCTCATCAAGGCAGACTCCGCCCGAAAAACCGGACGGTCGAGACTCATTAGTCTCCTCTCACCTTGAAACACAAGTTCCCTCGCAGATTATTTTCAAAGCCCCGGACGCTCCTCCGCAGCCCTGTTATTTCAAAATGCTCGAAAGCATTGGAAATACATTTTATTTTTCAGTGCAGAATTCTACCTTTTTGCCCTCTAAGATCATATTTGTCGTTCTGACTGCACACATTTTTCCGCACATTGAGCAGGTATGTCTGTCGGCAGGGGGAGTGCTTTCAAAATAAGCGCGTGCCTTATCGGGGTCTGCGGCGATCTTGAACATTTCCTCCCAGTCTACCTTGTGGCGAGCCTCAGCCATCTTGTTGTCAAGGTCGCGTGCGTGGGGTACTCCCTTCGCGATATCTGCAGCGTGTGCGGCAATTTTTGAAGCCATGATACCTTCTTTAACGTCGTCGGCGTCGGGCAGGCGAAGATGCTCCGCAGGGGTAACATAGCACAGAAAATCTGCGCCGTTTGCAGCGGCGATAGCTCCGCCGATCGCTGAAGTAATGTGGTCGTAGCCGGGGAAAATATCGGTAACAAGAGGTCCGAGAACGTAAAACGGTGCTTCATGGCAGATGCGCTTTTCAAGCTGCATATTAGCTGCAATTTCGTTCATAGCCATGTGTCCCGGTCCCTCTATCATAACCTGGACATCCTTTTCCCATGCACGTTTTGTAAGAGCGCCAAGTTCAATAAGCTCGGATATCTGACCTGCATCGGTGCTGTCATCGATACAGCCGGGACGGAGTGCGTCGCCGAGACTGATCGTTACGTCGTATTCGCGGAGAATTTCAAGCACCTCGTCGTAATGCTCATAAAAAGGATTTTCGTTTCCTGTCATTTCCATCCATGCAAACAGAAGCGAACCGCCTCGTGAAACGATATTCATTTTTCTGCCCTCGCGTCTGAATGCTTCAACTGCGCGGCGGTTTATTCCGGCATGGATAGTCATAAAGTCCACACCTTCTTCCGCATGAGCTTTTACGACCTTGAGAAAGTCTTCGGCGGTTATTTCGAGCAGATCCTTTTCAAGATAGCCTATTGCGTCGTACATAGGAACAGTGCCGATCATAGCTGGGGACATTTCAATAAGCTGCTTGCGGAAGGTGTTTGTTTTGCCGTAATTGGACAAGTCCATAATAGCTTCTGCGCCGAATTTTATTGCAGTTCTTACTTTTTCCATTTCGGTTTCATAATTCTTGCAGTCGCCTGAAATTCCAAGATTAACGTTTATCTTGGTGCGCAGACCTTTTCCAATACCCTCTGCAGAGAGAGATTTGTGGTTAATATTTGCCGGAATAGCTATCTGTCCGAGAGCCACAAGCTCACGGATCTTTTCGGGGTCTGTATATTCCTTTTCTGCGACGGTTTTCATTTCGGGAGTGATGATCCCCAGCTTTGCAGCTTCCATCTGTGTTTTGTATTCTCTCATAGTAAGCTCCTTTTCGGGACAAACAAAAAGCCTATGCGAAAAATTCCGCATAGGCAAGCCCGTTCATATCATATTGGTACAAACAATTCCCTACGCCGGCATTATCCGAATCAGGTCAAGGGTCGGAACTTAAATTCCCTCTCAGCCGCTTTCAGCAGCTCCCCTATTGATATTACTTTTACATATTAGCACACTTTTGAATAATTGTCAATATGCTGAAATGTTAATTAAATGTTATTGATTGTTACAGAAATATATGTTAAAATAACAACAGTATTTTGCATTTTCGGAGGTAAGGCGGGTATGAAAAAATTTGTTAAGCAATTGGGAGCAGTTATTGCAGCAGCAATGCTTCTTTCTTCCTTTTCAGGCTGTACAAAGCAGGATGCTGATAAGTCAGAAAGCAATGATGCGGTGACAGAGGTGACAAAAGTGGAAGTTAACGATGAGATACGCGATATCCCTTCGGTAGAGCTTGTCAAGGAAATCAAAATCGGCTGGAGCTTGGGAAATACTCTTGACGCAAACGGCGGCAGCGGTGTTACAAGTGAAACAAGCTGGGGAAATATTAAAACTACGAAAGAAATGATCACTGCTGTAAAAGACGCAGGCTTCAATATTGTAAGGATCCCTACCACATGGGGAAATCATATGGACGCTGAAAACAAAGTGGACGAGGCTTGGATGGATCGCGTTCAGGAAGTCGTTGATTACGCTTACAGCCAGGATATGTTTGTTATACTTAATATTCACCATGAGGACTGGCATGACCCTTACTACGATACTGCGGATGCTTCCATTGAAAAGCTTACAGCACTCTGGACTCAGATAGGCACACGTTTTGCCGGCTATGACGAGCATCTGATATTTGAGGGTCTTAACGAACCGAGAAAGAGAAACACAGGAATGGAATGGAACGGCGGCGACAAGGAAGGTCACGACGTTGTAAATCAGATGAATGCTGCTTTTGTTTCCACAATAAGAGGTCTTGGAGGAAACAATGAAAAGCGTCACCTTATGATTCCGTCTTATGCGGCAAGCTCTAACAGCGGTGCGCTGAGGGATCTGGTCATTCCGGAGGGGGACGATAAAATAATCGTTTCTGTTCACGCATATCTGCCGTATGAGTTCGCTCTTGGCGGAGATATTGCAAAACGTGAGTTTACCCCCGACGAGGGAAGCGCAAGCGAAGTAGTTTCACTCATGGACACATTAAAGACCAATTTCATTGATAAAAATATTGCCGTTATAATCGGTGAATTCGGTGCAAGAAGCAAGGCAAACGAGGATATCCGTGCTGAATGGGCGACATACTATGTAAGCAAGGCAAGGGAAATAGGCGTTCCCTGCATATGGTGGGATAACGGAGCATTCAACGGAACAGGTGAAAATTTCGGACTTCTCAACCGTGCGACCTGCACATGGGAGTTTCCTAAAATTGTCGAAGGTCTGATGAAGGGTCTTGAAGAGTGAGCATATTGCCCCAAACCGCTGTATCAAACGATACAGCGGTTTTTTAGCATTGACTTTTTATTCTCCGAGTTTTTTCGCAAAGCGAAAAAACTCGAAAACGAACGCTTGCGTTCGTTTTATGATAAGTCATCTATTGCCGCTTCGCCGGTTAATAATACCCAAAGCAAATTAAACTGTACAAAAAATGAGCATGATCCATATACGCAAGATCATGCTCAATTTTTTACAGTTTTTAAATGGTTTTTAGTATAATTATTTCACGGGACGAACAGCTTTCAGTTCAATATATCCGCGGCCGCCTCGTGGTTCAAGCTGAATTCTCGGATTTGTATCATCCCATTCATAGCCGATCACAGACGGGTCATATCTGTCCATCGACTGCTGAACCGCAGTTATCGCTTCACAGTAATCCTCTTCTTCAAATGGTTCTCCCTGAAACATCAGGTAATCGCACTCCGGCAGCGAAATAACGTCAAAGTCCTCCGGAACTGCTCCGTCATAATCTGAAGAGACCTCCACTCCCTGCACATAAACCGACGTGCCCGGTTTCCTGTACTTTTCTGTAAGCCACAAGCAAACCGGTTCGCCGCAAAGTGAATCCATGCTTGTCAGTATTCCCCACACATCGCATCCGACTTCTCCGCAATAGGCAAAATAATCCTCCGCATTAATTCCTCGCTTGATAATAACCTTTCTTGCCGGTTTGCGGATATGCTGAACAAAAACGCTCTTTACATTTTCCATATCAAACTCATCCTTTCGCAGTTCTCTGAATTTTACACCGTAGGGAATGAAAAGCGTTATCGGAACAGGATTTTTGGCGTATTCCTTCGGATTGCAGCCGAACTCCCGCAGGAACGCACGCTGATATCCATCAACGCTGCCGAAGCCCGATTCAAAAGCGATATCGGCAATTTTGCAGTCCTCATTTTTAAGCCTCGAAGCAGAAATCGACAGCCGCATTCTGCGGATATAATCCGCAGGAGTCAGACCGGTCTCCTCCTTGAAAATGCGGTAGGAATACCAAGGTGAAAACAACGATATTTTCGATAAGTCAGACATGGTTATCTCACTGTCAATATGCTCTTCAATATAATCCTGCATACGCTGCACCGCCAAAATTCTGTCATTCACGTTTATCATCTCCCTATGCTTCTATTCTACCGCAAAGCAGGAAATTTTTCTCGACGTTTTTTGCCTTGTTATTATGTAAGGATGTTAAAATTATTCATATCATTCTGCAAATCATCAAGGAAAATACTGATATGATATCCGTCAGTTGAAGCATGATGACAGGTTATCGACAGCGGCATCATCAATTTTTCACCGTCCGAAAAAATTTTTCCTGCTTCTACAGACGGAAAATAATACGGCTTATTTTCATAGCTGTGTACAGCAAAATGCGTAAAGCTTACCCATGGAAGGCATGATACCGTATATGCATTCGGCGGAGGCGTAAGCTGCTGACACAAAATGCCGTGATTTTCCGAGAAACGGCGCTGATTTTCAAGATAATTACGGTAAAAAACGTTAAAATCATCATCGTATTCGGTCCACATAAGAGAAAAGGTTTTATCGTCGTCATGGAATGAAGCATAAAGCGGAGTAAGCACATCAAAATAACCGAGTGTGCCGTCCTGCTCCGCAACCTTGAATTCGATCTGCTTGTTAAGATTTTTTGTAACAAGCCATAGGTATGACGGAAAAAACTTGATATTCCTTTTTTCAGTAACAGCTTTCAGCGCAGAAACATCCAAATTCACCGTAAGCGAATATCCGGTAGGCGCCATTTTTGAAAAATAGTAAAACATCTGCCCCCTCGGCCAGCTTTTCAAATCAATTGGCGTA
>JBJESH010000127.1:0-4026 GCA_051882695.1 Oscillospiraceae bacterium
CTAAAGCTCCACCGAACCCCGCGTCGAACGCGGGGTTTTAACATACAAATAAAAAAAGAGTACCCACGCGGTACTCTTTTTATTTTCAGGAATCAAAGCCTGCATTTGAAATCCTCATATCCGAACTGCTTGATAATTTTGTTCTCTCCGTTCAAAGTATGCAGGACTATTGCAGGCAGCGGCATACCATTGAATGTATTATTTTTAACCATAGAATATATCGCCATGTCGCAGAAAACAAGTCTATCCCCTGTTTTCAGCGGTTCATCAAAGGAATAGTCACCGATGATATCTCCGGCAAGACAGGTAGGTCCTCCCAAACGGTATGTATACGCTTTTTCGTCGGGCTTTCCCGAACCGATAATATTCGGTCTGTACGGCATTTCAAGAACATCGGGCATATGACACGCCGCCGACGTATCCAAAATAGCAATATCCATGCCGTTTTTCAGAGTATCAAGGACTTCGGCAACAAGATAACCTGCATTAAGAGCAACTGCCTCGCCCGGTTCGATATAAACCTGCACACCGTATTTTTTCTGAACACGCTCTACAATTTTCACAAGCTTTTCCACATCGTAATTATCACGGGTAATATGGTGTCCGCCGCCGAAATTAAGCCATTTAAGTCCGTACAGATACTTGCCGAACTTTTCCTCAACAACATTAACCGTTCTTTCAAGAACATCTGCGTCCTGCTCGCACATGGTATGAAAATGCAGTCCGCTTATTCCCTCCGGAAGCGTTTCCGGAAACAAATCAAGAACCGTTCCCAAACGGGAATTTTTAAAGCATGGATTATAAATATCCGTTTCAATTTCAGAATATTCGGGATTAATGCGTATGCCTGCTTCAATTTTTCGTCCGCAGGATTTTACTGACGGATAAAACTTTTCATACTGAGCGAAGCTGTTAAACACAATATGGTCAGCATAAAGCATAATTTCCGGAAAATCCTTTTCGCTGTAGGCAGGAGAATAAACATGGGTCTCGCCGTCAGGCATTTCCTCCTTGCCGAGTCTTGCTTCGTACAGTCCGCTTGCCGTAGTACCCGAAAGGTACTTTCCGATAAGCGGATATGTGCTGTACATTGAAAAAGCTTTCTGTGCAAGAAGAATTTTGCAGCCTGTTCTATCCTGCACATATTTAAGTATTTCAAGATTTTTTACAAGCAGCCTTTCGTCCGTCACATAGCATGGCGAAGGCAATGCAGAAACGTTAAAATCAAGCATCTTTCTGCTCCTTGTCAACAAATTCAATATTTTCAAGCTGACCAACAAGATTCGCCTTTATTGAATCACGGTATTCCTGCCTGAGCTGAGCCTGCTCAGCTTTTTCTGTCTCGGTAAGACCCTCTGCTGTACGGGATTTTCGCGCCAGTTCATTAATTCTATCAATTTTTTCCTTAGTCATATTTGAAATTACATTTTACAAAGCAAAAAATGCTTTGTAATACTAAAAACCAATTAAACTGTAGACAAAAAATCTTCGCATAATCCATATAAAACTGTTTTCAACAGCTACAAGATTATGCTCAATTTTTTGTACAGTTTTTAAATGGTTTTTAGTATAACGTATCCTCCTTTGTATATTTCTGTTTTACTCCAGAATTTTTGCGGCAGTCACTTCAATTTCCGAAAAGCTTTGCACCGCAGGAACTTTCCTGTTAATTTTGCCGAAACCGTAAGCAGCATGGATAAACGGCACTCCTGCAAAATCGGAAGCGTCACAGTCACCCTGTGTATCACCGACATAAACAGCTTTTTCAATTCCGTTACGTTCCATAACTATGCCTATATTCTCACCTTTGCCCTTACCTGTTCTTCCCGGACATTCAAAGTCGGTAAAATATTTTTCAAGCTGTCTGTTGCAATAAAAAAATGTCTGTATATAACCATCCTGACAATTGCTGACAATAAATAGCTTATATCTCCCACTGAGCTTATCGAGCGTTTTTTCCAGATCAGGGAAAAGCTTTCCTCCGCCATTTTGACGAAGATATATTTCTTCCTCGGCGCAGCATTCCTGCATTATTTCCATACGAAGAACAGGCTCGATTTCGGGAAGCATAAGCTCTGCAATCGCTTCAAGGGTCTTTCCCATATATCCCTGCATTTCCTCGGAAGTTATTTGCTTTTTAGTCTCCTGACGGCGTGCAAGCGCATTATTCCAGCCGTGAACTACCTGTTCGGAGGAATCCCACAGCGTACCGTCCAAATCAAAAATTATACCTTTGCTCATGTTAATTAAATCCTTATACAAATTACTTTTTAAGCTTGTTCTCCTCTGCGTCGATAATACTCATAAGCTCTGCAAGAGCCTTATTGTTCTTCTTCTTTTTCGGCGGCGCAATAGTTTCCTTAGGAAGAACAGCTTTCTCCGGTATAGCCGCGTTTTCGATATGCACAGGTTCAGGCTTTTCTTCCTCTGTATTTTTCTCAAAGTAAGCTTTGACACTGTCATCAAAGCCTGATTTTTTTTCTGAAGGTGCAGAAATTTCTTCCTGTACCGCAGCAATGCTTTCGGGAATAATATTGCTCAGGTGCGGAGTAAACACAACAGGCTCACTTTTTTCGGAAGAAAACATATCTGAAGCTTCGGCTTCCTGAGCCGTTTTCGGAGAATACTTCTCAAAAAACTCGTTTGTTTTTTTCAGTTCCGGATTTATTCTGGTAGGACGATTCATATAAAGTTCATCGTTTGAAACCGTGGTATGTCTTGCTCCAACTACCGATGGCTCACGGTTTGCGGCAGTATTTTTTGCAGTAAGCCTGTCGTATGTAAACAGCGGAGAATTTTCACTGTTCTGCTCGGCAGGACGTTCGGTATACTCTGCACGGCCGCGTCCGTCAACAGAAAGGATCTTTTCCGGCTTAGGCTCGGGGCTGCGGTTTATCTTGGGAACATCGGGAAGCTTTCCTGTCAGATCTTCCACAAACTTAGGTTCGGTAAAAGTCACGGGAGCAGGTTCTTCTTCGTTTCGAGCCTGAATAAAGTCTTCGATATCGTCAAGAGCTGAGGCTTCGTCCTCAAGCTTTCGTATACTGAGTATTCTTGCAACCTGTATTGCTATAATGAAAATAAGCGGAATTACAACTGCAATTATTATACCAACTGTCGAGGTTGCGAAATCAAGAAATGAACCGAACCCATTTATCTGCCAGACTGCTTTTGCAATAACGTCATCCGAACCAATGCGAAAAGTTTCATTAGCAGAAGAGGTATCAAACTTTACAACGTAGTAGGTCTTCCCCTCTTCTTTCTGAATCTGCACTACTCTTATCAAAGTGGTATGCTCGCCGATGTTGCAAAGTATTACAGAATTTTCCTTGATATTGACTATCTCGGATTTTTTAGCTATAACAACAGTATTTTTCGGGAAGTCCGGCAGCATATTCACCGCCTTGGTATTATAAAAGCTGTATCCGAAAACCGACACTGCGGAATTATCTTTTTTAAAGAGGAAATTGAAGGCAAGCATTGTTACCATTACCAGAACGAGAATTACTATCAGAATTATTTCAAAAACCGCAAAAGCGGATACTTTTTTTCCTGAACGAGACATAAGCGTCCTCCTAAAGCATAGATATTACAAAAAACAACATTACTAATTTATTATACCATATAATTTTATAAATTTCAAACAAAATTTCAATTTTATCTTGACTTTTTTTATTTTCACATATATAATATATAAGTGTTATTTATAAGTTCAATATTGCTGGAATAGCTCAGTCGGTAGAGCAGCGCATTCGTAATGCGCAGGTCGCGTGTTCAAGTCACGTTTCCAGCTCCATAAATGGCTTACCTACGTTAGTTTTTAACTGCGTGGGTAATTTTTATGCCTTAAAAGCATATGCACAGCAAATTTGCAGTCAACAAGCGGATTTTCCCGTAAACTGCATTGACGGAAACCGCATAAAATGGTATAATTATCTTGCAATACATTATTAACATAATTTACACGGGGAGGACAAATCATGAAAAAGAAACTTTTAAGCTTATTTGCGGCGTTTGCCGTTATGC
>JBJESH010000128.1:0-3998 GCA_051882695.1 Oscillospiraceae bacterium
TATCTTTGATTCCGCAGTAAACACCGCTTGCCTTGAATCCCTTTGCGGCACAAACACCGCCGTCAATTATTTTAAAGCTATCCATATTAAACCTTCTTTTATGTATATGTTTTGTAGTGGATGAATCTATTTCCGCCCGTGTAAATAACTATTCTCTATTCACCATTCACTTTTCACTATTCACTAAAACTTGAATTATCTAAGCAGCTTCGCTGCTTCTAAGAACGCCCTTAAACAAAACTTGTTTTGTTTTTTGCAGAGGCGTTCTTCTTTTGCGGCTAAAAGCTCCGCAAGCGGAGCCGCCGCAAAATTCAACTTTGCGGAGCGCTTCTCAGGCGCGCCTGCGGGCGCAGGTTAAAGTATTTCGCTCGTTGCGACGAGCGATTTAAGGGCTGCTCGCCCTTAAAAATCCTCGCCAGCGCCAGCCGCGCTGGACCGGCTAAGCAAAACAACCACTTGCATTTGTTTTAAACCAATCCTGTTGTTTCGTCAATGCCCATCATAATGTTCATGCACTGAACAGCCGCACCGGAAGCGCCCTTGCCCAGATTGTCAAGCCGCGAGCAGAGCAGAACATGGTCGTCGTTGCCGAAAACAAATATCTGCATAAGATTGGTGTCCTTGAGAGTATTCGCCGCAAGGAAGCCGTCCGCCAGAACGCCCTCGCCCTGGAACGGCATTACCTTAACGAAATTCTGTCCCTCATAATGTTCCGCCATGACCTCCCAAACGTGCTGTGCCGAAGTTTTTTTCGCCATAGCACGAAGGTGCAGAGGAATAGTCACAACCATTCCGTTGTAGTAATCGTCTACGATAGGGTTGAATATGGGAGGGTAAGAAAGTCCCGAAACAGCCATCATTTCCTTAATGTGCTTGTGCTGCTTGCCCATTGAATACTGCCTCGGCGAATTGTACTCATCAGGCTTGTTTTCACCCTCATATACCGCAATAGTTTTCTTTCCGGCGCCGCTGTAACCCGATACCGCATGACAGATTATCGGGTGATAAGGCGCAATAAGTCCCTCTTTCACAACAGGGTAAAGCGCCGCATTGAAGCCGCTTGCATAACAGCCGGGAACAGCCACTCTCTTTGAAGAAGCTATTTTCTCACGGTGCTGCTTTGAAAGCTCCGGCAGACCGTAAGCCCACGCAGGATTTGTCCTGTGGGCAGTCGAAGCGTCAATTATCCTCGTGTTCTTGTTTTCACAGAGAGAAACCGACTCTATCGCAGCCGCGTCCGGCAGACACAGAAAAGTAAAGTCAGATTCGTTTATAAGCCGCTTTCTTTCAAGAGCGCTCTTTCTGAGATCCTCGTCGATTTTCAGCAGCTCCACATCCGTCCTGTCCTTGAATCTTTCAATTATCCTCAGTCCCGTTGTACCCTCCTGACCGTCTATAAAAACCTTGTAAGCCATTTTAACAGATCCTTTCAATTATGCAGTAATTTATGTATATATATCGTCCTAACGGAATATTATGTAATTTGTTCCCGTATATATTCTATCTGAGCCTTGACCGATTCAGGTGCAGGACCTCCCGGCACCTTTCTCATGTTCACACAGGTCTCAAGATTGATAGCCTGATATACGTCCTCGTCAAAGGTATCGCAAAGCGCCTTGTACTCCGATATAGGCAGCTCTTCAAGAGTCGTGCCCTTTTCAATGCACCTTGCAACCAGAGTGCCGGTAATTTTATAAGCGTCACGGAAGGGCAGTCCCTTTTTAACAAGATAATCTGCACAGTCGGTAGCGTTTATAAATCCTCTTGCTGCCGCCGCACGCATATTTTCGCGGTTCACACGCATAGTAGCAAGCATCGGGATAAATGTCCTTATGCAAAGCTTTACAGTGTCAACAGCGTCGAATATCGCTTCCTTGTCCTCCTGCATATCCTTGTTGTAAGCAAGAGAAAGTCCCTTCATCATAACAAGCAGAGTATTCAGGTCGCCGTAAACTCTGCCCGTCTTGCCGCGGATAAGCTCCGTGATATCGGGATTTTTCTTCTGAGGCATAATGGACGAGCCTGTGGAATATGCGTCATCAAGCTCCACGAACTTGAACTCCCATGAGCACCACATAACTATTTCCTCTGAAAATCTTGAAAGGTGCATCATAAGTATAGACAGCGCCGAGCAAAGCTCAATGCAGAAATCACGGTCCGAAACACCGTCAAGACTGTTCTGGGTAATGTCGTCAAATCCCAGCATAGCCGATACCTGTCTGCGGTCTATAGGGTAAGTAGTAGAAGCCAGCGCTCCGCTGCCCAAGGGCATAAAATTCATTCTCTTGTAAGTGTCGCAAAGTCTGCCCAGATCCCTTACAAGCATATTCGCATAAGCCATAAGATGATGAGCGAAGGTTATGGGCTGTGCCCTCTGAAGATGAGTGTACCCCGGCATAACCGTGTCGAGATTATCCTCGGCAATAGTGCATATCGTCTCAATAAGCTCCCTCACCATAGGAACTATCTCCATTATCTCGTCCTTGAGATACATTCTTATGTCGAGAGCCACCTGATCGTTTCTGCTTCTTGCAGTGTGAAGTCTCTTTCCCGTGCCGCCGAGACGTTCGGTAAGCACCTGCTCCACAAACATATGAATGTCCTCCGCATTGGGGTCAAACAGCAGCTTTCCGCTGTCGATATCGTTAAGTATACCCGTCAGACCCTCAACTATCTTTTCGCTTTCGGACTTTTCAATTATACCGGTGTCACCCAGCATAGTCGCATGAGCTATAGAGCCGCGTATATCCTGCTTGTACATTCTCGCATCAAAAGATATCGACGAGTTAAAATCGTTCACACGTTTGTCAAGCTCCTTTGAAAAGCGTCCTGCCCACATTTTATCAGCCATAATAAATCATAATCTCCTTTTTTGAATCGTTGGCGGTACAGCCGTTATATTTCCTGCCCACCGGTCATTCTCCGTCAGAACCAACATTACCCGACTCCTGCGTTTCCGACGAAGCATCCTCTCCCGAACCGCTTTCCGTTCCGGTTCCTGCATATTTTGCCGGGTCGTATTCGGGAATGCCGAAGCTTGTCGCAGTCTCCTTGTCCAATCTCATATATGTGTCCGTGCCTTCGTCGGTTATCCAGTACATTGTGCTTCCGTCACTGCTGACGCTTACCTTTGCATAAGAAGGAACTCCTTCGTTTACCACCTTGAACATCTTATCCTCAAATGAGTATGGAATGGGCGGATATGACATAGAATACCGTTCATTGATCATGCAATTGTGCATAATATAATTAAAATCGTCCGTAAATTCAATTACGACCAGACAAATCAGATTTCCGTTCTCATCAAAGGTGTTATAATCCGTGCTTGTATCGGCAGCCCAGTATCCCTCAATAGACTTCTGAAGCGCCAGATCCTCCTCTGTCATAACATACTCGCCCGAACAGCCCGCAAGCGCCAGAGCCATAACAACTGCGGTAAAAAACGCCGCGATTTTTTTTATCATAATATTATTCCTTTCTTTCGGGGTAAACAGCGCCGCCGTTTTCTGCGACAAACCTTTCCGTCTGTTCCTTTGAAATAGTATATCCGTAATAAGCCTATTTATCATATTTCCCGGAAACGAACAAAGGGGCGGGGCATGATTATGCGCAAAATCCGCATGATCATACCTTTCGCCCCAAGTATTTATTAAAGAGAATTACTTGTTGTTTCTCTTAGCGTCAAGCATAGCCTTGACCTTGATAGGCAGACCGAACAGATTGATAAAGCCTGCGGAATCAGCCTGATTGTAAACGTGATCCTCATCAAATGTAGCGACCTCTTCATCATAAAGAGTATACGGAGAAGTAACGCCTGCGTTGATGATATTGCCCTTGTAAAGCTTCAGCTTAACATCGCCGGTAACAGTCTCCTGAGTCTTGTCAACGAAAGCGGAAAGAGCCTCACGGAGAGGTGTGTACCACTGACCGTTGTAAACAATGTCGGCAAAGTCGATAGCAAGCTTCTGCTTCATGCGCTGAGTAGCCTTGTCAAGAGT
>JBJESH010000129.1:0-16257 GCA_051882695.1 Oscillospiraceae bacterium
AGCAAGGATACCGATGATTGCAATTACAACGATGAGCTCAATAAGTGTAAAGCCCTTAACCTTTGAATTTCTCATGGGAAATTCCTCCTTCATAAAATTTAAAATATTTTTTATTAAAAAGCGTAAAACGCGCTTTTCCGAAAATAATGGATCATGCCGGCTTTTTATCAACCGGATAATCACTTATCATAGGGTATGCTCCAAAATACATGCCCTTGTATTTGATACATTCTTTCTGCTTATCCATTGAATCAAGCATTCTGAATACCTTCGTGGTGTCGCCCCAAGTACAGAAATCAGCATAGCCATTAAATTTATCAGCCATAAACGGAGCAATGCTTGTTGAATAATTTGATAAATCAGCCTCAAAGAATGCTGATTCAATATAAATTACAGAATCTACAACAAAATTCTCATAATCAATATATACGGCAACTCCGCCATCAAATGAATCATCAACAAACGAAAGTATTGCTTTTTCAAGTTCATTGTACCATTTGCCTGTAGTGGCATGATTACGTTCAGCAGACCGAATAGCAACTGTACCGCCATCATATAGCGACTTAACATTTACTGCATCGCCAAGTTTTCCTTCGCCCATTTCAAAATAAAGTTCAACATACTTTATTTCTTCACTGGAGCCAACCGACGGAGAATAATGTGCACCCGCATCGATCAATGAACGATCCTGTTTTATTTCACACTGGATAAGCTGATTCTGCATTCCGGTGTAAACCATCTGTGCTTTATTGTTGTCGGCTTCCATTCTTGCATCACGTTGAAATCCGGAAATCAAAATTGAAAGGATTCCGGCGAGGACAGCAATGATTGCCATTACAACAATCAATTCAATTAAGGTAAAGCCCTTCAGCTTTGAGCCAATTTTTTTTGAATTCATTGGACTCTCCTCCTATAAGTATCAGCCAAATATATTGGTTGTTCCTTACTGTATTCATTATATATTCATTTTAATCATTTGTCAATAGAAAAATGATATTTTTATCACTGATTTTATGAATTTGTACACTTTTTCATTTTAACATTGATTTAATCAAACTTTTTCAGCAATTTGACTAATATATGTACGCAGCCACAATTATAGTGTATTGTGCATAATCATTTTTCTATGACAAATTCTTTTTTGTAGAAATTATCTACCGTTATTTTTAAAATAACGTTCAAACTCGTTAACGTCAAGTGATTTTTCACGGGCGTGCATTTCGGTAATAACGCCTTCCTTTACAAGGCGTGCAAGTTCCTGGTCAAGACAAACCATTCCCTCTTTTTTACCTGTCTGAATGGCAGTCTGAATAAGGTGAACCTTATTGTCACGAACCATTGCCTTGATAGCGTCGGTTGCGTTAAGTATCTCAAGTGCAGCAACTCGTCCGGTACCGTCTGCTTTTGGAATAAGAGTCTGGGCGATAATGCCTACGAGAACGGTTGCAAGCTGTGTACGGATCTGCGACTGCTGGTGCGCCGGGAAAACGTCGATGATACGGTTAATGGTATCGGCAGCACAAGTAGTATGAAGTGTAGACATTACAAGGTGTCCTGTTTCAGCGGCGGTAATTGCGGCGTTGATGGTTTCAAAGTCACGCATCTCACCTACGAGGATAACGTCAGGGTCTTCACGAAGAGCAGCTCTCAACGACATGGCGAAGGATTCAACGTCGTCGCCGACCTCTCTCTGGTTGACCATGCAGCGCTTATGCTCATGAACATACTCGATAGGGTCTTCAATAGTAATAATATGCGCAGAACGGTTGATGTTTACATAATCGATCATAGCTGCGAGAGTTGTTGACTTACCGGAACCTGTAGGACCTGTTACAAGTATAAGACCTCTCGGACGGAGAGCAAACTCACCAAGGATAGGCGGAAGGTCAAGATCCTCAAGAGTAGGAATATCGTTTCTCAGCAGACGGATAGCAATAGCGGTATTGCCGCGCTGATGATAAACGTTAACTCTGTGACGGTAGCCGCGTCTTGTAACGTATGAAAAGTCGGTATCGACCTTATTTTTGATGTTTTCAATATTACGTCCGCTTGTCATCTGCTCGCAGATCTTCATGATAGCAGCTTCGGTCATTTCAGGGTAGGAGCTTAACTTACGGAGCGAACCGTGAAGTCTTACGACCGGTGAAATTTTTACTGTAAAATGAACGTCGGAGCATCCAAGTACACGCGCCTCGTCAAGAATTTTATCAATACTGATAACGATTTTTTCCTGTGGTTTCTTTTCGATATCCATAGCTCACTTTTCCTTTCAAGAATATATTTGAATGTTAAACTGCATATGTAACTCTTACAAGTTCGTCCATAGTTGTTTTACCTTCAAGAACCAGTTCGCTTACGTTGTCACGCAGCAGCTTTGTACCCTGTTCCTTTGCAAGCTTTGAAATAGCGTCTACCTTTCCGTCGTTAGCGATAAGGGCGCTCATTTCGGGAGTACAGAGCAAGATCTCATGAATAGCTGTACGTCCTGTATATCCTGTATTGTTGCACTTCGGACAGCCGCAGGCGTCGTAAACCGTAGTATGCTCGGTAATACCCATCAGTTTGTCCTCTTCATCCGTAGATATACGCGGAGTTCTGCACTCCGGGCAGATCTTCTTAACAAGTCGCTGAGCAACGATACCGATAAGAGAAGTTGCAACCATGTATGGAGCAACGCCCATATCTATAAGACGCGTAACAGTTGATGCAGCGTCGTTTGTATGAAGTGTTGAAAGAACCAAGTGACCTGTGATAGCGGCTCTGATAGCGATTTCAGCGGTTTCCTGGTCACGCATCTCACCGATCATTACAATATCAGGGTCCTGACGGAGAATAGAACGAAGAGCAGCAGCAAAGGTCATACCTGCCTTAGCATTTACCTGACACTGGTTAATACCTTCAATGTTCTTTTCGACAGGGTCTTCAACGGTAATTACGTTTACATTTGGTTTTGCAATTTCACCGAGAGCGGCATAAAGGGTAGTTGTTTTACCGGAACCTGTAGGACCTGTTACAAGAACAACTCCCTGAGGAACCTTGAGTATTGAAGCAAATCTCTCATAGTTGTAAGCGGTCATACCAAGGTCTGTGATCTTTCTTACGCCTACATCGCCGGTTGAAAGGATACGGATAACGACCTTTTCGCCGTTTACCGTCGGCAGGTTAGATACACGGACATCAAGTGTTGTACCGTCAACTACCTGAGTGAAACGTCCGTCCTGAGGGATACGCTTTTCGGCAATGTTCATGCCGCTGATGATTTTAAGACGCGTTACAAGCGAATTGTGAACCACGTTGGAAATATTCATCAATTCAATAAGGTCACCGTTAACACGGATACGGATACGTGTATATGTCTTGAAAGGCTCAATATGAATATCGGTTGCATCCGCACGGAAGGAGTTTTCAACGATAGTAGTCGCCAGCTTAACGATAGGTGCGCTGTCGATTCTCTCTGCTGATTCTTCATCAATACCAAATGCGTCTTCATCACCGAACTGGTTCTCAACGCTGTCGAGAAGCGATGATGTATTCTGCATCGAGTAATTCTTGCCGATAGCCTTGAGGATCCCTGCCTTAGTGGAAAGAACAGGCACAACGTCCATACCTGTAGTAACCTTGATATCCTCAAAGATATAGAAGTTTACAGGGTCATGAGTTGCAACGGTAAGTCTTTTACCTGTGATCTTGATAGCAATAATAGTATGCTTCTTTGCAAGAGCCTCAGGGATCTTCTTTACCGCCTCGGTGTTGATAATAGTCTCGGGGTCGTTCAAATCAACAAAAGGAACATTCAGCTTCTTTGCAAGTACCTGACCAAACTGAATATCCGTAACATATCCCAGCTCTATAACATAGTCACCGAAATACTTACCGGGAGTATTTTCCTCCTTCTTTTTATCAAGGACATTCTGAAGCTGTTCTTCTGTAATAATGCCCTCATTGACCATATACTGACCAATAGGAATATTTTTCATAATAAAGCCCCATTTCTCCGCAGATTGATTGATTGCAAGGGATTTCTCCGCGGCAAAATCCATAACGACCCAGTATATACTTCCGCAAACTTAGTCTGACGTTAAGCTATAATAAAGGTACGCCGTTAATTCTGATATGCAAACATCATAAAAGATGCAAACACCAATAAAGTATTGAAATTTTTACAAATATATGTTAAGATATAACTATCGGATTTTCAAATTTAATAAAGGAGAGATTTCCATGGATTTTTCAATTTACAGCGACGGCATGACAGGATATTACATAGGGATCTATATCATGGTATTCCTTTTCGGTATCACGATAGGAAGCTTCCTTAATGTATGTATATATCGTTTGCCGGCCGGTGAATCGCTTACAAAAAAGAATTCACACTGTATGACCTGCGGCACACCTATTAAATGGTATGACCTTGTTCCGGTATTCAGCTGGCTGATACTCAGAGGAAAATGCCGTGCCTGCGGTTCAAAAATTTCAGGAAGATATATTCTTGTTGAAAGCCTGACAGGAATACTTTTTGTACTGACTTTCATGCAGTTTGATGTAATTACCGACGGACTTATATACCCGTCACTTATGTGTCTGTTTATTGCAGGACTTATTGTAATTGGCTTTGAGGATTACGACACTCAGGAAATGACTGTCGGAGTTCTTATGTATCTTGCAATTCTCGCAGCAGTTACAAGGGTTCTCACAACTGTGCTTCCTACAAAGGTAAGAGGCTGTGAAATAACAATCACCGACAGCTTGATCGGGCTTGTCTGCGTAAGCGTACCGTTTCTGATCTTCGGATTTGTTCTTACGCCGCTAATTTACAGCTTTGTGATAAGCGATGACCACAAATCTGCAAGAAAAATCAAAAGGCGTTTAAAGAAGATGAATCAAACCGATAAAGAACGTGATAAGCTCCAGAAAGCTCTTGACAAGCACCTTGAAGCCATCAAGGAAACCGGACCGGTTTACGGTTTTGGAATGGGAGACGTAATTCTCATGGCAGCCGGAGGTTTAATGCTCGGCTGGAAAGCAACCGTAGTTGCAGCATTCATAGCGATATTTCTTGGAGCAATTTATGCGCTGATCCTTAAAATAAAAGCAAGTCGTTCAGATAACGATGAAAATGTAAATGCCTTTGCATTCGGACCTTTTCTCACAATAGGACTTGCGCTTGCGTCTTTCTTCGGAACAGAATTGATGGATATGTACATAAACTTTATAACAATTCCTCAGATTCCGCATCTTTAATTTAAATAAGCAAAAACTATTTTTCAGGGCGTGTTCTTCAAGGACACGCCCTGAAAATTTTACAGAAAAATCATGTTGTTATTTCAATTTTGTCGTTGATGTAAACAATATAAACCTTGGTTCCATCGCCATGTGATGCCGATTCGGTAAAGTTTGATGTGTCAAACAAACCGTTGATAGGTTCATTAAGATTTTTGCAGAATACCAAACCATTATTGGTAATAACGCCGTTCTGACGAATACCATGTTTTGAATTTGAAGCTACAGAAACCTTAATACCCTCTTTGGGAAGCCATTTTCCGTCCGAAGTCTCAGGGTCTTCGATTCTGATATCATAACTGCTTTCGCCGTAATAAGCCGCACCGAGAGCAAGTCTGCACTCATCACTGCCTGCAACTTCGGCATTGCTTGAAAGTTCAGTTCTTTGACCTGAACCGTCCAGCTTGAACTTTCTGCGCAGGATTCTGCCCGTATAGCCGACACCATTAAAAGGATAAGAACCCAACGTATTATCAATAATAATGACCTCGGCATTTTTTTTCATTTCTGACAATGTATTGGCATACTTTGTAGAATAATCCGGATCAGGCGTTTTTCCCGAAGAGTTTCCCGGACCATACACTCCGTTTGCCTCAAGATACGCCTTAGTAAATTCAGTTACGGCGTTTTCAACGCTCGATGTCTTATCCTTGGTGTATAATCCCAAATCTGTAGCATAACGAATTGACTCAGTAATGTACTGAATTACTCCGTTCTGGGAAGTACGCTGACTTTCATACAACGTAGCGTCAACATATGTTTCACGGATAGGCTTAAACATCTGCATAATGGCAGCCATAAGTATAACAAGGATAGCCATTACAACGATAAGCTCAATAAGGGTAAAGCCTTTTAACATTTTCTTCATATTTCAGCCCCCTTAATTTGAATGCCCTATAATGTACTTATAGCGCAGATTATAATTTTCATCCGACGAATAAGCTGTATCACTGCCGTCACGGCTTTTCAATACAAACGTGTCAACGGGGAAACTGTAGGTTTCATCATCAATAAGAGTTTTTCCGTCTGTATCGACTTTGACAATTTTAACATAATTATCTTTCAGACCGCCGCTTCCGCTTTCGTGAGGAGGCTTTCTGTCAGTGTTTGAAGCATTTGGATCAGCTGACGTACTATTATTGTAATAAATCGGAACAGCTTCTGTATTGGTATATTTTTCAACATATGCCATCTGATTTGAAAGGCTTGTATTTACGACATGGTTCTCTCTGTTTCTCTTGGCAACACCTGCATAGATCTGAGCCATAGTAAGAGAAGCAATACCAAGAATCGCAAGAGCAACAATACATTCAATAAGGGTAAAACCTTTGAAACTTTTTTTCATAGCCTTACCTCCTTACTTTCTGGTGTACTGGCTTGCCTTGATGGACAAGTGAGGATCACCGGGGGTTTCTGCACCGGAATCTTTATTAAGATAAACAATACCGGACTGGTTTGATTCTGAGAAATCACCGCAAAGTACAGAACCTACAATACATACATTATTAATTGATGTTGTTGCACCACTATTATTTGTATAATTGACATTTGATCTACCGTTGTTCATATATACTTCAGCTGTAGGCATCATAAAATATGCGGCAAAAAAGTTGTTGTTTGCGGTGTCAAACTTAGCACCTGTACCTGCATAAATATCAACACGAGGAGCTTTTGTAACACCATTTTTAATATTAACTGTTGATAAATTTATATCATCAGTTGTAATTTCACAATTATCAAATTTTACAGTCTGACCCTCAGGAATAATAAGAATTACTCTACCATTTGATCCAGTAACATTCCAATGGCAATTGTTATAATACGTAGAATCAAAAATAAAAAACTTATCGCCACTGTCGAGACTAATAGTTCCACCATTAGGCATGGATTCAAGATTAGTAATTTCAGAATTAGTAATCATTGATGTAATGGTTCTTGCAGGATCTCCCGGATTAATATCAGGCAGTTCAAGATATTCTGCAAGCATATCGGCTGCAGAATAAAGCCAACTGTTCTTGTTTGAATTGCTGTAAATAACACTATAAGCATTGTTTGGGTCTGTTGGATCATCATTCGCCTGATCTGAAAAATTCTTCAACTCACCTGTAGTTTCGTGAAATGCACCGTCTTTAAAATATTCACCAAAATAAGCCTGTGCAGTAGGCACTGTAATTTCATTTGAACTATTTACATTAAAAGGAAGAACGTATTTCCTATAAATTTTGCCATCCTTCTTTTCGGTTGTATACGTATTGATATCAAAAGCAGTTGTGGAAGTAACATATGTAGAATTAAATGTTGTAGAATCCATACCAAGTGCTTCCCAAGTTATACCATAATTACTTGCATTATATACATCCGATGAACCCGCAACACTAAATGAGTATCCGCTGCAAAGTTGAATATGCATATCATCCATTGCGGACATATTGATATATCTTAAACCGCCCGATGTGCTGGTATACTGATTGCTATTGGGAAGAACAATATTCTGAATATAAGAATTATTTGCTATATGCACCTTATTGGCGTTGCTGGCTTGTATTTCAAAGGTATTAACATACATATCACCATTAACATACATATCTGTATCACTAAGTTTAACTATTTTATCAGCAATAACAGGCAGCGGATTTGTTGCAGTACCATAGTTGTCATATCCAAACCAACCACCGTTAGAAAGCATGCTTTCGCCTCCCAAAAATGCAAACGAACCAGTGCCAGTAGCATCAATTTTAGTCGGGTTTCCGGTTCCTGAAATAGCAATACCATCCATAGCAACAATAATTTCATTTTTATTTAATTTTGTTGCAGCACTGGATGTCCATTCAAATTTACCCAGTGTAAACATTGAACCTGACATATTGTTACCGTCACCGGCTATTGTTGTACCTATAGACATCGTTGCAGCACCGCCGGCAGCCCTTACCTGAGCACCAGAACCACCTGAAAATCCACCAGTTGCAGTAAGTGCCTGATCAGTAGCCGGAGTATCCTTTTCCGTTGTTTCAAAAATAACGATTGCCTCACCGTCAACACCCATCATTTTTACTGTTGAAGTGATTTTGATCTTCATATAGTCCTTGCTTCTCGAACCGTTTGCAACAGCTGCCAGAATTTCAGCTGATGTAGGGTCGCCTGCCTGAGGTGTACCATTAAGCACACGGTCGATCACTGCAGCCTCGTATGACGGGTTTGTTGCATATTGACGGTCAAGAACTTCAACCTTGATTCTTGCGATCTGTTCTGTTCTGTCACCATCGCCGTCCTCGTCGTTAATATCAATATCAACAATTTTGCCGTATTCGTTGGAACCGTCACTGGTTTTAGGCAGAGTAACCTCATACTCAATATACGGAAGTCCGGTTGAAGAGCTAAGTGTATAATTTGCTTCTTCCTTTGAACCCGAAGCAAATGTTCCGTCGCCTGCAACCGCATTTTCGACGAACTGCAGATCAATTCCATCTTCATTCTGAGACATGATCTTATACAAATCAAGCTGGAGTGCAAGACCTTGTTTCATAGGAGAATCTTTTTCCGTACCGTCCGTATCGGTATATTCAAATTTTCTTTTGCTGCCGCTGTCATCATATGCAATGTATGCGGCATCAGAAAACATATTGCTTGTAAAAACATCAAGAGCAGAACGAGCCGTATAATAAGCCTGGTTTTCTTCATACTTGGTATAAATACGCTGTCCCGCCGTTGAAACGACCGTCAACGTAGCCATAAGCATGATTATCAAAACGACCATAACAGTCAGTACCATGATCAATACAGTACCGCTGAAAGCATTCCGCCGTTTGATTTTACTCATTGTCAACCACCCTTTCTCAAAAATTGTCTCTTAAAATATCATTTTAATTGGCTAAAACCGATAAATCATTTCGACTTATCGGCCAGCCAAAGCGGTGCTCTTATTCCGCTGTTGTTTCGATAGGTGTAATTTCCGTTGTTTCCTGAAGGACTTTTTCAACGTTAAGAGGGAATATCGAATAGAGTGTAAGGTTACATTCGATTTCTCTTGCAGGCTTGTCACTTCCTTCGGATATATCACCTGTGCCTATGGAATTAAGGAAAATTGTCTTCTCATCCTCCGCAAACTTATCAATAGCATTATATGCATCTTTAAGCTCAAGGTCGCTGTCAAATTTTACAGTCATTTTTGTAACACCAATTATTGAGAAAGGATACTCTTCTCTCTGAATGTTATTATACTTGTCATAAACCTCCTGAGGAAGCTCATTGTAAAGGTCAGCATTGATCTTGTTTTCATATGCAAGAATATTTTTAGATTCAACAATATACCTTTCAATAGGATTTGCTGTTGTATATTCTGTATTCATTTCAGTAACATCAATATTCAGACTTGCAAGAGCTTCTCTTATGTATGTCTCATTTACATATGGATGTGACTCATCCATAAACATTTTCTGCGTTTCGTCAATATCCTTTGCAACTTCCTTAAGATTGTCAATAATTGTAGGAAGCGTATCGATTTTTGCGTCTATATCAGCCTTTTCCTGCTGTTTAACCTCAAGATTATATTTTGCAACATCAGCAGCTTCAAATTTGGGCTTGATGAAAAGGAAGAAACCGGCAACAAGAACCAAAATAACCATTACTACGATAAAAATTACTTTATCTCTGTATGAAAGCTTCATATTCATTTAAAATCACCTGCCCTTTCTCAGTTTGTTTCCGCAGCAGCTTCTTCAGTGCCTTCTTCTGCGGCATCCTCTTCAAGCTCAACCTCACGGATATCAAATGATATAGTAAATTCATAACCGGAAGCAGCACCGTTATCATTGTCATCACTCTTTTTGAAGCCGGTATATGTGATATTGTCAAAAATATCCTGTTCAAAGAAATTACCTACAACAGTTGCGGGCTCGTCATTTTTCTGAGCAATACATCTTACAGTAGCAGCTCCGTCACCGTATGTAACCTCGACCCAGTCAACGTCCGTACCCTTGAAGTTAGCTTCAATATCTTCAAAGAACTGAGTTGTAAGAACCGGCAATGAATTGTAGTTGGTTGCAGCTACATCCAGAACACTCTTGACACTGTTGACCTTGTCAAGCTTTGCCTGTGCAGTATCAACAGCAGCGATTTTAGCGGCAACTTCGGGCGAATCAAGATAAGCCTGAATCTCAGCCGTTTCTTTTATGAAGCCGTTTTCCTGGATATTAGCAAAAAGCCATACAGCGCCTACAACAGCTGCCGAAACAACTACCGCACCGAGGACGCTGAGCGCAAAGGATGCGCCTGCACTGGTACGACCCGAAGCTGCATCTACCTCAATAAGGTTGATACGCTCGGTATCCTTGTTTGAACGGAACATAGCGCCGATCGCATTTGCATATGCCTGGAATTCAAAGTTTTCATAGCCGCCGATGTTGTTCGGTACACCGAGAAGGCTTGTTGAGATATCCATCTGCTCAAGAGCGTTTGTAAGACGGATATACTCGGAAGTATCGCCGTAGAATACAACGTTCTGGATAGGATTATCACCGTTTCTCGATTTCTGGAACTGGAACATTCTGAAAATATTCTCGTTTACAGCTTCGTAAACATAATCCTCAGAATTTTCATAGTCCTCAGGATCGATAGAAGCAAAACGTGAGAACGTAAGCTGATTATTCTCATAGAGATTAAGGCTTACAAAGTTCGGGTCGATCTGAACAAGCAGCATCGGCATCTTTGCTCTCGACTTAGCATCGCTGAGAATAATTCTTGAAATCGTGTTGCATGATACAGCAACGGAACGAAGGCTTATGCCAAGCATTGAAAATACTTTTCTGAAACAGTCAACGACCTCGAAAGGACAAGCTGTAGCGAGGACTTTAAGAGCCTGAACGCCCTCCTCTTCAATTTCGCCTGCGATCGTGTATGAAATGGAATAGTCCTCAGCAATACCCATTGTATGCTGCATCTGATTCTGAACCATTGTCAGCAGCTGAGTACCCTTTGCTTTCGGGATATGAAGTTCCTTAAAAATAATCAGGTTTGAAGAAATGCTGATAACAGCTTCCTTGTCAGCCATTCTTTTGGATTTAAGTTCATCATTGATGATTGTTGCCATTTTGGGTATATCTTTAATATGACCATTAACGATCAGACCTTCGTTAATATCAATAGTAGAAGCGTCGGCAACCTTGATCTTGCCGTGTGCCTCAGTACCACGAATTATGCGAATGTGTCTGTCAGTAATATCAAATGAAAGCATACTCGTCACCTCACAAAAATTTTATTATTATTGAACAGCGTTCTGTTCCTTTTTGACCTTTTTAAGCTTAAGCAATATTTTCCATAGAGTTGTACAGTGCGGGAAGAATACCTGCAATAACAAGACCGATAGCAGCACCCATGATGATAATCATAATAGGTTCGATCATACCAACGATACGCTGGATCGCAGAGTCGGATTCGTCCTCATAGAATGATGCGGATTTTTCAAGGATGGTATCCAACGCACCGGATTCCTCACCTACATAAATAATAGAACAGAACATTGATTCAAATATACCTGTTCTCTGAATGGATACCGAAAGCTGTTCACCCTGCTTAACCTCATCAACAACCGTAATAAACGCTTTCTCAATAAAGCTGTTATTGAGGATAGCCGCCGAACGCTCAAGGCTCTCAACCATCGGAATACCCGACGAATACAGTGAAGAAAGCGTTCTTGCAAATTTACCGGTATAGACCTTTACAACAAGCTTGCCTATTTTAGGCATTTTGCATATCAGCTTATCCCATTTATACCGCACATCGGGAATTTTAAGAAGATACTTGACAATAAATACAACAGCGAGCACAACGCCGACATATATGTACCAATATGCTTTAATACTGTCGGAAAATGCAAACAGCGCACCGGTAAGACCGTTCATATCCTCTTCTGTCAAAAGATCTTTAAATGTAGGCATGATAAATGTAAACAGCGCAATTACGATAACAACGCAAAGAACCGCAAGAATAATAGGATACATCATAGCGCCCCTTACCTTATTGTTCAGCTTGTTCTGCTTGTCGTAATATTCTTCAAGACGGCGTACAATAACGTCCAATGAACCTGAAGTTTCACCGGCCTGAACCATTGAAACAAAGAAGTTAGGAAATGCGCCCTGCTGCATTTTCAGTGCGTCCGAGAAAGAAGAACCCTTCTGAACCTCTTCGTAAACCTCCCTGAAAATCTGCTTTGGAGCTTCCTTGACCTGCTCCTTATAAAGAATATCAAGTGCTCTTACCAACGTTAAGCCGGATGTAAGCATCGCGCTGAGCTGACGGCAGTTATAAGCCAGTTCAGCCATTGTGAACTTATGAAGAGTGTTTGACTTTTTGGAACTTGCCTCCTTGTAGCTTGAGCAGAAGAGACCCTTTTCATGGATTTTTTCCAGAAAATCATTTACATCTTCGGCTGTCATTCTGGCATTTTTAATAGTATTGCCCTGAACGTCCGTAGCCGTATAGATAAAGGTCTTCATAAATGTTTGACACCTCCGATATGGATAAAATTATCTTCAGGCATAATCTGCCCACGATACTTTAAATATTATAACATTTTATTATAAATTTGGCAATATGTTATTTTTAACAAATCCGCAATGAATATTCGCACATTATAACAAAATATTTCTGAAAAACAAACCCCGATTGATAAAAATACCCAAATAAATAGCTAAATATAAATTGCGGCACTTAACAAAAACTTCATTAAATTAAATTTAACAGTCTTTCTGCGTTTTTGTGCGAAATATTTTCACACTCGGATCCCGTAAGCGGAAGCCTTTCTATAAGCGACCGTTCACGGCTTCCCGGATGCCATGGACAGTCCGAAGCAAATAATATCCTGTCCGTACCGTGATTTCTGAAAATTCTCAGCGCCTGTTCATCGGAAATATTGCCCTCTATGTAAGCTGTGTCAAAATAAACGTTTTTTCCGACCAGATATTTTTCCACATCATCCCAGCAAAAATTTCCTCCCAGATGCGCAAGAACAAGCGTCATTTCGGGAACTGCTTCAAGCACCCTTGCGCTCATTTGAGGAGTACAGTGAATACAGTCCATTGACATAGCGTCAAGTCCGGCGTGTAAAATAACAGGAAGTCCCAGCTCGGCACATTTTCGGTAAATCGGGAAAAGCCTTTCCTCATCGGCATAAAAGCCCTGATAATCCGGATGAAGCTTTACTCCTTTAAGTCCGAGAGACTTTATCCGTTCAAGCTCCTCAAGAGCGTCCTCAGCCTCCGGATGGACCGACCCGAAGCACAAAAGCCTGTCCGATTGTACCTCCTTTGCCCAATTGTTGATAACAGTCTGCTGGGAAGGCTTGGTAGCAATAGGCAAAATCACTGCCTTATCTATTTTCCACTCGTCCAGTTTTTCGGCAAGCTCTCTCACCGTACCTCTTGTAGCAGGCGGAGGAGAATCAAGTCCCGATTCAATAAGCGTGTTTTCAAGCTTTGAAATGGCTCGTTCGGCAATGGCGTCGGCAAAGGCATGGGTATGAAAATCAATATACATTTTAAAAGTCCTTTCCTGAAAACTATATACTATATAATAATTGTACCGTTTTTGATCATAAAAGTCAATTTTTACAGCAAAAATATTTACAAATAATTCTGATTACTATATAATTATTGTAAAGGGGGCGGCAATATGAAAAAGAATTTAATACCTATGCTGATAATGAGCGTTATTTCTTTTTTTATTTCGCTCGGTGCCGTATTTGCCGGATTCGGATTGTATGAATTAAGTGCTGAACTGGACTCAATGTCCTCGGAAACAGAAAATTCCCTTGACGATTTTATAGCTGTTTTCGGCAATATTATTATATACATTATTATTATGCTTCTCGCATTTGTATTTGTTACAGCCGCAGTTATGGGAGCATTCGGACTTGCCTGCGCAATAAATAAAGGGCGCTTTGCCGTGCCCTGCATCGTATTCGGCTCGGCAGGAACACTGTTCTGCATAGTTGCGTTTATAGCTGCAATTGCAGACGGAGAATTCTATCCGTTTGTGCTTATTCCTGCTGCATATTTTATATTGTACGCAGCAAGTGCAGTTATTGCATTCATGTACAGAAAAAAATCAAAGGAGAACCACGATGAACGATTCACAGAAGAAGCTGAACTTACTCAGAAATGAAATGAAAAAAGCAGGTATAAGCGTCTATATAGTCCCTACATCGGACTTTCATGACAGCGAATATGTCAGTCCGTATTTTATGGCAAGAAAGTACCTCAGCGGCTTTACAGGCTCTGCCGGAACTCTTGTTGTATCCGCAGATGCCGCAGCACTTTTTACCGATGGACGTTACTTTATCCAAGCGGAAAACCAGCTTAAAGGCAGCGGAATAACCCTTATGAGATCGGGAGAACCGAATGTGCCGACAGTTCGTGAGTATGCGGAAAAAATTCTTCCCGACGGAGGAAATATAGGCTTTGACGGACGGGTCATGACTGCCGCTTCAGGCAGACAGTATGAAAAGCTTGCCGAAAAAAAAGGCGGAAAAGTTATATGCGATACCGACCTTGCAGACAAGATATGGGAAAATCGTCCCAAGCTTGTCCATACGGAAATTTATCTGCTTGAAGAAAAATACAGCGGAAAAAGCGCCGCCGAAAAGCTTGGAGAAGTCAGAAAAAAGCTTGCGGAAGAAAACGCCGATGTACACATTATTACAGCTCTGGACGATATTTCATGGCTGTTCAACATCCGCGCCGACGATATCGAATGCTGCCCTATGGTACTTTCCTATGCAGCAATTACCGCAGATAAAGCTTATCTTTTTGTTGATGAAAACGCCTGCGGAGAAATTGTCCGCCGCTATATTGAAAGCAGCGGTGCTGAGATACTTCCTTATGACGGCATTTACGAATATGCAGAAAAGCTCGGCGGAAAACGCATTCTGCTTAACGAAAAGCGAGTGAATTACCGCCTTGTAAAGCTTCTTGACGGCTGTGAGATAATATCAAGGCCTAATCCCTGTTCCCTGCTCAAAGCTGTGAAAAATCCCGTTGAAATCGAAAATATCCGTTATGCTCACCTGCTGGACGGCATTGCAGTTACAAAATTTATGTATTGGCTGAAAAATACCGTCGGCAAAAAGAGTATTACCGAAAGCGATGCTGCCGCATATATTGACGGTCTGCGGGCAGAAGTCGGCGGAAGCCATTTTATGGGAGTAAGCTTTGAAACCATCAGTGCATACGGCGCAAATGCCGCAATGATGCACTATTCCGCCGAAACTGGAAACAACGCCGAGCTGAAGCCATACGGACTGCTTCTTGTGGACAGCGGCGGACATTACTATGAAGGCACGACAGATATTACCCGTACCTTTGCTTTGGGTGAAATTACTGCTGAAATGCGCACACATTTTACTCTTACTCTGAGAGCTATGCTTAATCTTGCGGCGGCAAAATTCATGTATGGCTGCCGCGGCGAAAATCTCGACATTCTTGCACGGGGCATTATGTGGGAAAAAGGACTTGACTACCGCTGCGGAACCGGTCACGGGGTAGGCTATCTTTTAAGCGTACACGAGTCGCCGAACAGCTTCCGCTGGAGAATATCTCCCGACCGTGAGCAAAGCGCCGTCCTTGAAGAGGGCATGATAACTACCGATGAACCGGGCGTTTACGTTGAGGGCAGCCACGGGATACGAATTGAAAATGAGCTGCTGTGCAAAAAAGCTGACTGCGGCGAATACGGTCAGGTAATGGAATTTGAGACCATAACCTATGCGCCGATAGATCTGGACTGCATTGACGTTTCACAGATGGAACAGCTTGACAAAGACAGGCTGAACGCTTATCACAGAATGGTTTACGAAAAGCTTTCTCCTCATTTTGATGGAGAGGAACTGGAGTTTTTGAAAAAGTATACAAGGGAAATATAAGTATACTGTGTAAATTATAGTTTAGCGCACTATTTTCCGTAGTAATCAGCGAAGCGACTAAAGCT
>JBJESH010000130.1:0-4815 GCA_051882695.1 Oscillospiraceae bacterium
CCCTTTTCGGTAAGACCGTCTCTTACAGCCGCAAAATCGGCAGGCTCAGTCTCGATCTCGATAACGCCGTCCTCCATCGAAAAATCGGAAGCGCCAAGGTCGAAAACATCGTCCATTACCTTGTCCTCGTCAAGGCCGTCACCCTCTGCAACAATAATACCCTTGCTTGAGAACATAAATGATACACAGCCTGTTGTGCCGAGATTTCCGCCGAACTTATCAAAATAGTGACGGATATCACCTGCGGTACGGTTCTTGTTGTCGGTAAGAGTCTCAACGATTACCGCAACGCCGTTCGGACCGTAGCCCTCGTAAACGTTAGCCTCATAATTTGTTTTGTCACCGCCGCCTGCAGCCTTTTTGATAACACGGTCGATATTGTCGTTAGGCACGTTGTTTGCCTTAGCCTTGGCAATAAGGTCGCGGAGCTTGGCATTGTTGTTGGGGTCGCCGCCGCCCTCTTTAACGCAGACTGTGATCTCACGTCCGATCTTGGTAAAGATCTTTGCTCTTGCGCCGTCGGTAGCTTCCTTTTTTCTTTTGATATTATTCCACTTGGAATGTCCTGACATAAAATTTTCTCTCCTTAATACATAGTATAAATTACATTATATAAACAGCCATTCGCTGCAAAAAACTTATCTGATAAACATTCTGCGGTACTCTTTTGTACCCGAGCCGACAGGCTTTCCGTGTCCGAAGAATATTCTTTCCGGAGAAATGCTCTTTATTTTTTCAAGGGACGCCCTTGCCGCTTTCGGACTTTCACACATTACGGGAAATGACGGCTGCATAAAGTTCATAGCCGCGTCGCCGATATAAAGATCTCCTCCGCATAAAAATCCGAAAGAACCTCTTGTATGTCCGTCAAGCTGTACAGCTTTGCAGTCGATTCCCAGATGTCCGCCTATATCCATACCGTCCTCAAGAAAAACATTTACACCAAATGTCTCGGCTTTTTCGCTCATAAGCTTTTTTGAAACCGCCGAAACCGCCCTGCCGACAGCACCTATCGAATAAACCTTATGTAAAAGATTATTTTCCGAAAGCTTCAAATCGTAAGCGCACATAGCAATATCCGCGCCGTAAAGCTTTGAAAAATACGCCGCATTTCCGATATGGTCATTGTGACCGTGAGTAAGAGCGATAAGCTTAATGTTGTAGTTCTGAAGCCACGTTTCGATCTCATCACTATAATCCGGAGTACCCGTATCTATCAGGATATCCCCTGATTTGCCCCTTATAACATAGCAGTTATCCATTCCGCAGGTGATCATATTTACACCGTTTAAATCCATGACCGAACACCTCTTAAAATATCACAACTCAACATTATACCATATAATATCAAATAATTCAACTATTCTTTCAGAATTTCCCACAAGATGAAGATAGCCGAACAGCGCCTCAAGAGCAGTAGCCCGTCTGTACTCCACAGGGTTTGAGCTTTTGGGAACGGTATTGCCTGTAGCGTTCCGTCCCCGCTTTAAAACCGCTTCTTCTTCCTCGGTAAGAAGCGGAGAAATAACGTCCACTGCCTTTGACTGATACGCCGCACGGACCCTTTCAACAGCTTCTGTATGAAGCTTTTTTACTGGCATATTGGCAGTAAGCACAAGCCGTTCTCGGACAAGCTGTTCATAAACTGCGTCGCCGAGAAATGCAAGCGTAAGCGGACTGTATTGATTAGCGTCTTTTTTATCCAGTGTAAACACTCCTTGTCAGAACAATAAATGTTAAAATACAAAATCAAACTCAAAGCCGAAGATATTGACCGTGTCGCCCTCGTCAATACCCATCTGCTCCAGCCTGTCGATAACGCCGCTGTTGCGCAGCACTCGCTGAAAATACTGGAGAGAGGAATAGTCCTCCATATCCACGGTACGCATAATATTTTCCAGCCACGGCGCTTCAACATAGTAAACACCGTCATCGCCTTTGGTAATTTCAAACTTCTCACCCATACCCGCTTTCTCGTCAAGCTCCTTCTGAGTAAGCGGTTCAGCCTCGTATTCCTTGATGGGAGGAAGCTTGTCAAGCTCTGCGGAAATTGCGTTCACAAGCTGTTTTGTACCTTGTGTTGTAGCCGCAGATATTTCGTAAAATTCCAATCCAAGTTCTGTAATATATTTCCTGAAATTCTCAATTTGTTCAGGAGAAGCCATATCGCACTTGTTCACCGCAACTATCTGCGGACGTTCCGCAAGCTCCTCGCTGAAATTTTTCAGTTCGCGGTTGATTATCTCAAAATCCTCGGCAGGGTCTCTGCCCTCTATCCCCGAAACGTCAACAACGTGAACGATAAGACGGCATCTTTCAACGTGGCGGAGAAACTCGTGTCCAAGTCCCACGCCGTCGCTTGCACCCTCGATAAGTCCGGGAATATCCGCCATTACAAAGGATTTTCCCTCGCCCATCTGCACAACGCCCAGAACGGGAGTCAGCGTGGTAAAATGGTAATTTGCTATCTTAGGCTTTGCAGCAGAAACCACGGAAATCAGCGTGGATTTTCCCACATTTGGGAAGCCGACCAGACCTACGTCCGCAAGCAGTTTAAGCTCAAGAGTGACCTCATATTCCTCACCGAGAAAGCCGGGCTTTGCAAATTTTGGTATCTGCCTTGTGGGAGTAGCAAAACGTGCATTTCCCTTGCCGCCTCTGCCGCCCTTTGCAAGGATTTTCGGCTCATCGCTTGACATATCCGCCATAATTCTGCCTGTTTCGGCGTCGCGAACTAATGTTCCACGTGGAACACGGATAATCAGGTCGGGAGCATTTTTGCCTGTACGGTTGCCCGAAGAGCCGTTATCGCCCCGCTGTGCAACATATTTTCTTTTATATCTGAAATCTTCAAGGGTAGAGAAGTTGTCATCCACGACAAAAACGATATCGCCGCCCTTGCCGCCGTCGCCGCCGTCGGGACCGCCCGAAGCAACGTATTTTTCGCGGTGAAAGGAAACGGCTCCGTCGCCGCCGTCGCCTGCTTTTATTTTAATTTTCGCCTTATCAACAAACATAGCTATAACCGTTTTCCCGACAGGAAAACGAACTCCTTTCCGTATGTTTAAAACAAAACCGCCGGTCCGAAAGCCTTTATTTTTCAGACCTTGCTTTTTCCGAAAGAATCGCATTAAAACAATTAATAATCCATAATATTATACCACAAAAAAAGCCGGACTGCAATATATAATCATAAAAAAACGTCTTTTTATTAATTTTGTGCAAAAGTTGCCTTTACACTGAAACTTTCTTGAATTTTGTCTTATTATATGGTATAATTAGTAAACATATTTTTTTAATATATTTGAGCATAAGTGTTAACAAATAAATCAGGAAAGACGTGAAAATATGAGAAATGCAATTGATGAGCCTAATGGGGCTTGTCAAATATGATAATTTTAAAGAGGAACATTTATGAAGAAAGAATCAGTAAAAACTAACGAAAATGCCTTTGAACAGCTGGTAATTAAGCTTTCTTTGTCAATTTGTGTGAATATATTTTTAGTTGTAGGCGTATGTTTCTTGCTTTATGAAACAGGTTTCAGTACAGGAAAAAAGCTCATGCTCTTATATGCTGCAATTGCTGCTTCATATATTGCTGCAATTGTATTGCACACCATTATTTTTGTAAATAATCCGCTTAAAAAGTATAGATGGCTATATATTTTAATCACTTTAATCGGAATGTTTCCTCATATATGGAGTGTTATTTTAACTTGGTTAGACCTGATCAATTTTATATAAGCAACTATACAAGCTTAGCAGCAGCCTGCAATAAAAAACTTGCCAAATTTCCATAAATATGATATAATGGTAAAGCTGTTTCACGGCTGAAACAGCACGGTATTTTTACCCGGAAAGGAAGATTTTTTTGAACATTAACGAAACGCTTGCCAAAGAATTCAAGCTCCGTCAGGAGCAGATAGACAACACGGTAGCGCTTATCGACGACGGCAAAACTATCCCGTTTATCGCCCGTTACCGCAAGGAGCTGACAGGCTCGCTGGACGACCAGCTGCTCCGTGAGATCTTTGACAGGCTCACATATCTGTGCAATCTGGAAAAACGCAAGGAAGAGATCACCGCTGCCATTACCGAGCAGGAAAAAATGACTGGCGAGATAGCTGCCGCAATCGAAAAGGCGGTCACTCTCGTTGAAGTAGAGGACATTTACCGCCCCTTCAAGCCCAAGCGCAAGACGAGAGGCTCTGTTGCCCGTGAGCGCGGTCTTGAACCCCTTGCGGAATTTATTCTTGCGCAGGACAAGTCAGCAGACCCAGACTCCGAGGCGGAAAAGTACATTGACGAGGAAAAGGGCGTTCCCGACGCTGCTGCCGCTTTGCAGGGCGCTATGGACATTATTGCCGAGGATATTTCCGATGATGCGGAGCTTCGCAAAAAGCTTCGTGCCATGATCACCAAGAACGGTATGCTTACCTCAAAGGCTGCCGCCCCCGAAGAAGAAACGGTGTACAAAAACTACTACGATTTCTCCGAGCCTGTTTTTAAAATTGCAGGACACCGCGTGCTTGCCATTGACCGAGGCGAGCGCGAGGACAAGCTTAAAGTTTCCATAGTTATTCCCGAGGGCAGCGGAGAAAATCTTACTTCCGAGAAGTATGTGAAGAACTCCTCCCCCTGCGGAGAGCTTGTTAAGGCTGCTGCCGAGGACAGCTTCAAGCGGCTTATTTTCCCGTCGGTTGAACGTGAAATTCGCACCGACCTTACCGAAAAGGCGTGTGAAGCGGCTATCAAGGTGTTTGCTTCAAATCTTCGTCAGCTTCTTATGCAGCCGCCCGTTAAGGGCAATGTTGC
>JBJESH010000130.1:4915-16174 GCA_051882695.1 Oscillospiraceae bacterium
CTTATCAAGGAAATTCCGCAGAAAGTCGCATACATGGTCGTTTCGGAAGCAGGCGCTTCGGTTTACTCCGCTTCAAAGCTGGCGGCAGCTGAATTTCCCGAATATGACGTTTCTCTCAGAAGTGCGGTATCCATCGCACGCCGCTTGCAGGACCCTCTTGCTGAGCTTGTTAAGATCGACCCCAAGGCTATCGGAGTTGGACAGTATCAGCATGATATGCCCAAGGCTCGCATGGATGAGGCTCTGACGGGTGTTGTGGAGGACTGCGTTAACAGCGTGGGCGTTGACCTGAACACTGCTTCACACTCCCTGCTTTCCTACATTTCCGGAATCAGCTCGGCGGTTGCAAAAAATATTGTTGCATACCGTGAAGAAAACGGTTCCTTTACCGACAGAAAGCAGCTTCTCAAGGTCGCAAAGCTTGGTCCCAAGGCGTTTGAGCAATGCGCAGGCTTCCTGCGTGTTCAGGGAGGAAAAAATCCGCTGGACAACACTGCTGTTCACCCCGAAAGCTATGAAGCGGCACAGAAAATCATTGACGAGTGCGGCTTTTCCATTGCCGACCTGAAAGGCAGCAAGCTTTCTGAAATTTCTGAAACTGCCGAGAAAATCGGAGTTTCCAAAATTGCCGAAACCGCAGGAATAGGCGTACCTACCGTAAAGGACATTCTCAAGGAGCTTGCAAAGCCGGGACGTGACCCCCGTGACGAGCTGCCTCCCCCCCTGCTCCGCAGCGGCGATGTTATGGAGCTGAAGGATCTGAAGCCAGGCATGGAGCTGATGGGTACTGTCCGAAACGTTATTGACTTCGGCTGCTTCGTTGATATCGGTGTTCATGAGGACGGACTTGTTCATATTTCCCAGATATGCGACAGGTACATCAAGCACCCTCTTGAAGCTGTCAAGGTCGGCGATGTTGTTAAGGTCAAGGTCATGGATGTTGACGTTAAGCGAAAAAGGATTTCACTTACTATGAAGCTGAACGACAAAAATAATTCTGCGAAATAATTAATTTAAAGTGCTGTAAATGCTCCGATTTTGTAAAAAATGACGGACTGCATTTACAGCGTTTTTTTGCGCATTTTTATTTTAGTGCATTTTAACCGTATTATTGAGTAGGTTAGTGACAAATATTATTTATAGTCAATAAATTTGAACAAAATATTTCCTTTTGGTCCGGATTTGCGAATTCTGGATTTGCAGGATATAATCAATACATCAACCAAATGGAGGAATTATTATGAGTACCACTGCAACAACTACAACATCTAAAAAACGTCAGGCTCTTTACAGAATCATCACCATCGGACTTATGGCTGCGCTGGCATATGTAGGAAATTATCTTCAGATAAAGATCCCCAACGGTATGCTTGTGACCCGTGTACATCTCGGCAACTCCATGTGTCTGCTTGCAGGCTTGCTTTTCGGCGGTCTGAGCGGCGGTCTTGCTTCGGGTATCGGAGCTGCTCTCTATGACCTTTTTGACCCCGTATACATTGTTTCCGCACCTTACACATTTTTCTCGAAATTTGCAATGGGCTTTACCGCAGGCGTGCTCAGGCGCAAGGGCAAAAGTGAAAAGACAAGCGTACTTATTGCTGCTATATGCGGTCAGCTTGTATATATCGTTCTTTATCTTCTCAAATCATATCTTACAATTATCATTCTCGGCGGTACAAGTGAGGCTGCTTGGGCGGCTGTCGGAACAAATGCAATTACTTCTTCGATAAACGGCGTTCTTGCAGTAATTATTTCCGTGCCCCTCTACTTTGCACTGAGCAGAGCGCTTAAAAACACAAGCATTTCTCCCCTTATCCACGGTGAAAAGTCCGAGAAAAAAGGCTGGTTCAATCCGCTTACTATCGGTCTTACGATTTTTGCAGTTATTGTTACGGCGATCTTTTCAATCAATCTTGCGGCTACAAACAAAATCAAGAAAGCCGAAGCTGAAAAGGAAGCCGCATATCAGCAGCAGATCGATGACCTCAACGACAAGCTTGAATATCTTTACGAGCAGATGGGCGTTGAGCTTCCTGTGACCGAAGAGGAAATCACGGAAGAATAAAAGCAGAAAAGCTTCCGCCGCAGGTCTGATACTAACAGGCTTGCGGCGGTTATTTTTATATAGCAATAAAAATGCAGATGAGATCCGTTCCCATCTGCATTCACTTTTATGTAAATTAATAAAGCAATGTAAGCAACTTTTTCTTTTCTGCTGCAAATTCGCTGTCACTGATAACTCCATTATCAAGCATTGTTTTAAGCTTCTTTACTGCTGTTTCAAATTCCTCAAGAGTCATGTTTTCCTTATGAGGCAGAATATCCAGCTCTTTTTCCGGTTCAGACTTAGCCTCTGGCACGGGAGCAGGCGCAGGCTTGGGCTTGGAGGGTTTTGCAGACTGTGGCGTAAGCTTCTTTGCAATTTCCTTTGAAGCGTCAAGCTCTTCAAAGCTGTCTGCGGAAGCTTGTTCTTCCTTGACTGTTTTGATTTCTTCTGAGATGTTATCGGGAATTGCAACCGCTTCAAGCTCGTCGGGATTCTTCTGAATTGTTTCTTCCGGCATGGATTCGATAAGCTTATCGTCAGGTTCCTCGGAAACTGCTTCCATAAATGATTCCGGAGCTTCGTTTGCGCGTATACCAAGTATATCGTCAAGTCCGAGAATATCTTCGACAGTTACTGTAGAATTATTTGTCTCCGGTGCAGGAGCAGGAGCAGGTGCAGGTGCAGGTGCAGGCTTAGGCTCACGTTTTGGTGCGGGAGCAGGTGCAGGAGCAGGCTTAGGCTCACGCTTTGGTGTGGGAGCAGGAGCAGGCTCAGGCTCATGTTTTGGAGCAGGAGCAGGTTCAGCAGCCTCATGCTTTGTTTCAGGCTTTATCATATCCTTATAGCCGCTTGTCATGCGCTCAAAGTCATCATCCTGAGCTTTTCTGCGAGCTTCAAGTTCTTTAAGCTTCTGCGCTTTTTCAAGTTCGTGCTGCTTTTCAAGCTTTTCATCAAATTCAGCTTTAGCATCATTGATAACCTTTACAATTTCGTCGTTATTGCTGAAGCATGGAAGAATAATTCTCCTGCGGTTGATAACACCCTTTGCATTATCGTCGCACTGAATATAAATGGGGTTCATTTTATTATTATTGTTAATATATATCTTGGTAATTTCTTCAAGACCGCAGCTGTAGCGTGTATAAACAGGGTCTTCCTCCTTTGTTCCGGTCTGATCGCAGATATAAGCAATTCCGTAAATATGCTCGGCAGTAACTGTAGTGTTTACATCCTGCGGCTTTGACAGCTTAGTCTCTCTGTAAACCGCTTCAAAATAAGCAAGCTTTTTCTCACTGTATATACTTGCCTGGTTATCCATTGACAAACACCACTTTCGTATAATATTTCGCTATCAATTATTATAACATATATTCTTAAAATAGTCAAACATTATTAATAGAGATGTACATAAAATTTTAATAAGATTTTTTGACGTTATGCACAACATTCAGTATCAGATCATATAAATACGGCGGAACAGCACTGACTGTTCCGCCGTTGGATCACTGCATTTTTTCAATTGCTTCTGCGGCATAATCAAGGAAATCCCCTGTGAAATCCTCGATAAGTCCCATATCGCAGGCGTGTGTGATATCGGGAGAGATAGGTATCTGTCCGAGAAGCGGTATTCCGTTCTCAGCGCATACTGCGTCAATATGGCTGTTGCCGTAAAGATAAATTTTCTTTCCGCAGTCGGGACATTCAACATAGCTCATATTCTCAACAACTCCGACGATAGGAATATTCATCATATTTGCCATGCCTACTGCCTTGTTTACGATCATTGCCACCAGATCCTGAGGTGAGGATACAATGACGATCCCGTCAAGCGGTATCGACTGGAAAACCGTCAGCGGAACGTCGCCTGTTCCCGGAGGCATATCTACGAACATATAGTCAACGTCGCCCCACACAACGTCGGTCCAGAACTGCTTTACAACACCTGCAATTACAGGTCCGCGCCAGATAACGGGGTCGCTTGGATTTTCAAGAAGCAGATTTACGGACATTATCTTGATCTCATTTCTTGAAACAGCAGGAAGGATACCATCCTGAGTACCCTTTGCTCTGCCGCCTATGCCGAACATTTTAGGTATCGACGGACCTGTTATATCGGCATCCATAACCGCGGTTTTATATCCCTTGCGTGAGAAAAGCGTTGCCAGCATACCGGTAACAAGGGATTTTCCTACGCCGCCCTTGCCGCTGACTACGCCTATAACTTTTTTTACGCTGCTTTGTGCGTTAAGAGGTTCAATAAAGCTCTGAGATTCAGCTCTGTCACCGCAATTTGCGCTGCATGATGAACAATCGTGTGTACATTCGCTCATTTTAACATTTCCTTTCAGAATTGATAATTATTACTAACAGCATTATTATACACCCTTTTTATCAAAGTGTCAACAACAGGCAAAATTTATTGCTGAAAATTGTGGACATTTTTATTTTAATAGGATATAATGTTATTGTACCTATGTTTATAAATTAAGGAGAGAGCTTTATGGCAATCAATTTTATAAAAACCGATGATATAAACGGCGGACTTTCTTCGGGTTATTCCGAATATGTTTCGAAGTGCGAGCAGATATACAAGCAGCGGCTTTATGAAGCTTCCGAAAAAATATATCTTGACGCAAAAACACGTCCTCTTGTGCTGCTTTCAGGTCCTTCGGGTTCGGGAAAGACCACAAGTGCGCTCCGCATCGGAAAGCTTCTGCGTGAAAAGGGGCTGTCGGTGCATATCATTTCAATGGATAATTATTTTCTGCCCGACGGCGTTGGAAAAATGCCTCTTGACGAAAACGGGAAAATCGACCTTGAATCGCCGCTGAGAATGGATATTCCGCTGTTTTTCGAGCATCTCGGAAAGCTTTTCCGCTGTGAGCCGGTTCAGCTTCCCAGATTCAATTTCAAGACCCAGAGCCGAACTATGGGCGAAACGCTTTGCAGACGTCCCGACGAAGTTATCATTATTGAGGGCATTCATGCGCTGAACCCTGATGTTACGGGAAATACCGACGATTTCACTACCTGCGTTTATGTCAGTGTACGCACAAGGATCACCGACTGCATCGGAACTGTGCTTCACCCCAGAACTATACGTCTTATGCGCCGCTTGTGCCGCGACAAGCTTTTCCGCGGAAGAAGCGCTGCTGACGTTTTTGAGATGCTGCCAAGTGTTACCAGAGGTGAAGAGCTTTATATTATGCCATACAAGCACCGCGCACATTTTGACATTGACACGTTCCTTGCTTATGAGCCGTCGGTATACCGTTCAATGCTGCTGCCTGAGCTTGAAAAATCTGCTGAGCTTGCGGAATTCAGCGGAGATTACGGCGAGCTGCTCTGCACTCTCCGGGAGCTTGAACCGCTGGATTCGGAAAATGTTCCCTCCGATTCTCTTGTCCGTGAGTTTATCGGCGGAAGCAGCTTCAGCTATTAAATAAAGGAATCATAGGCGGCGGTTCCCAAAGCTTCTGTCATAAACAGAGCAGCGGTTTTTACCGCTGCTTTTGCTTCTGTAGAGAGCTATGTCGGCATATTCGTAAAGCATATTCAAGTCCCTGCTGTCCGATGGATAGCAGCTTACGCCAAGGCTGCATGAAACAAAGCTGCAGGAATGTCCGGCACATATCTTTCCGAAATTGCTGCATAGCTTTTCTGTGCAGGAAAGCACATCTTTCAGCATACAGTTTTTCATCATGATAAAAAATTCGTCGCCGCCTGCCCTGCCTATTATACATCGGTTTTCTCCGAAGGACTTTTTCAGCGAATCGGCAAAATACGTTATTACCCTGTCCCCGAAAAGATGTCCGTGACTGTCGTTCACGCTTTTGAAATCGTCTATGTCCGCAATGATTATGGCGTGAAATCCGTTTTTACCCTCGCCGTCAAGAAATTTCTGCGCCGCCTCAACAGCGGCTTTTTTGTGCAGAAGTCCGGTAAGTGCGTCGCTTTCCGAAAGCCGTTCAAGCTCTTTTATTCTCTTATGCTGGTTTTCTATAATTTCAATAAGCTCGCCTCTGCTTTTTCCGCTGAGCGAGCTTTCAATATATATACTGTTCAAATCTGCCTCCGTATGCCGCAGTTATTCTGCTGTATTTTTACTGCTTCGTTAAAATGTTTTTGTACAAATTAACAACGCAGTACTTGACTTTATACATTATATGCTTTATAATTGAATTGTATATATTTTTTTGAGGAGCTAATGCTTATGACTAAGAAAATTACCAAATTTGCCGCAGCTGCTCTGGCAGCGGCAATGTGCCTGTCTCTTTTCGCAGGCTGTAAGAAAAATGACGGTACAGATGAGGAATCAGGCAGTGTTTCAGAATCGGCAGCAGAAAATGCGGGAGCTGCTTCCAATGCAGCTGCCAACAGCGACTGGTCATACGGTCAGGTCGCAATAAGCGGCGGCGGATTCGTGACCGGTGTTTTTTCGACTCCGGAAGAAAACGTTTACTACTGTAAAACCGACGTTGGAGGTGCTTATTACCGTACTGCCGAAACAGGCAAATGGACTTCCATGAACTACTGGGTATCAGCAGACGACAAGGGACTGCTCGGTATTGACGGACTCGCTTTTGACCCCCAGTCGCCCAACAAGGTCTATCTGCTGGCAGGTACTGAATACTTCAGCAACGGAAAGACCTGTATACTTATTTCGGAGGATTACGGAAAAACCGTTGAAGTTGTTGACGTTACCGACAAGATCAAGGTCCACGGCAACGGCATGGGACGCGGCAATGGTGAGAGGATCGCTGTTGACCCCAACAACGGCAGCATTATTTTTGCCGGCGGACGTACCGGCGGTATGATAAAAAGTACCGACGGCGGCAAAACATGGGAAAGTGTTTCAAGCTTCCCGATAACTTCTACATCGAATAACAATGGTATAAACTGTATACTTTTTGACCCGTCAAGCGCAAAGGACGGCGTTACTCAGAAGATCTATGCAAGCGTTTCCGCAAAGGGCGATGAGACAGGAAACCTTTTCGTTTCCGAGGACGCAGGTTCTACATGGAAAAAGCTTGACAACAGTATCACAGATTTCATGGTTCAGCGCATGAAGCTGGACAGCAAGGGAAATCTTTATGTTTGCTACATAAATAACGAAGGACCCTGGAACTGCGCTATGGGTACGATCTACCGCTACAATACCGACGGTACGACTGATAAGATTGGTCCGTCAAACGATTCCTTCGGCGATATCGTTATTGACCCCAACGATGACAACAGGCTCGTTGCCGTTACATCGGGAATGTGGGAAAGACAGGCAAACGGCTCATACGGAGATAAATTTTACACCTCCACTGACGGCGGAAAGACCTGGAAAAACGTACTTGACAGCATGGAAATGGACGTTAACGGTATGCCCTGGATAGAGGGCTGCGCTATTCACTGGTGCAGTTCACTTGCGATTAACCCGTTCAATGCAAATCAGATAATGGTAAATTCGGGCAATGGCGTGTTCTCCTGCGACAACATCTGGGACGAGACTCCAAAATTTTATTTTGACTCTCTCGGCATTGAGGAAACTGTTCCCGAGGATATTATCACAATGGAGGGTTATCCTCTTATTTCCGCTGTAGGCGACTATGACGGCTTTGTTCACGAGGATATTTTCACTCCTGCAACAAGACATCAGGACATGATAGGCTCTACAACAAGCATTACAATTGCCGCACAAAACAGAGACTGCTGGGCTAAGGTCGGCGGAGACGAAAAAACAATGGCTCTTACATACACTACCGACGGCGGCAAAACATGGACAAAGATAACAAACAGTCCCGAAGAGGGAAAAGTATTCTACAAGGGAAAAATTGCCCTGAATGCTGACGGAAGCGTACTTGTATGGAGTCCGTCAAACGGCACAAAGGCTTATTGGACAGACAACTGGGGCGAAACATGGAACGTTGTTGACGGAATTGTCGGCAGCAATATCTACCTTATCGGCGACCCGAGCAATTCAAGCTATGTTTACGGCTGCGGCAGCAGTGTATTCTACACCAGCACCGACGGCGGAAAAACCTTTGCAAGAAATTCTGCGATTTCTCCGAGCTTCCGCAGACTTTGCGTTGACCCCCATAACGAGGGTACGGTCTATATTGCAAACGGCGCAGGACTTATGGTTACAAAGGATTACGGAAAAACAGCTGAGTTTGTTCCGGGTATCAAATACTGCGAGGCAGTCGGTCTTGGCAAGGCTAAAAACGATGGCGACCCTCTTGTTATCTACGTCTGGGGCACTCCTATGGACGGGGATAATCCCGGCCTGTACATGAGCGAGGACAACGGCGGAACATGGACTCGTATCAACGATGACCTGCACCAGTTCGGCGGCACGGGCAACGGAGTTTTCGTAAGCGGCGATATGAACGTTTACGGCAGATGCTATATGAGCACTGTCGGTCTGGGAATTATCTACTGCGATAAGAACGAGAAGTAATATCAATATTAACATACAAAAATCACGGTATCATTAAATGATACCGTGCTTTGTTTTATCCGTAATACTAATACTAATCCCTGATAAAAGTGTAGACAAAAAATCTGCGCAAAACCCATATATGCAAGCTTTTGCTTGATTTTTTGTACACTTTTAAATCAGGGATTAGTATAAAACCATTTAAAAGCTGTACAAGATTGTTATTGCAATATCGCTTGTTTAAGCGACTTTACAAATTCGCCGACCTTGCCGCAGGAATCCTTTCCGTACTCGGCAATGATTTTTACAACGGCGCTTCCGACGATAACTCCGTCGCAGTAGGCGCTCATTTTTTTTGCCTGCTCGGGGTTGGAAATTCCGAAGCCTACCATTGCGGGGACTTTGCAGCTTTTCTTTATCTCACCGAAAAATTCGTCAAAGTCTGTTGTAAAGCTGCTTCTTGTACCTGTTACGCCTGTTGATGAAACGCAATAGAGAAATCCCTTTGAATCTGAAGCAATACTTGCGATACGCTGATGTGATGTCGGAGCAACAAGGCTTATTGGAATGATCTCGTTTTTCTCAGCATATGAACGTATCTCGTCTTTTTCCTCAAAAGGAAGGTCGGGTACTATAACGCCGTCTATGCCCTTTTCACGGCAAAGTCCGAAGAAGCGTTCTGTACCAAAGCGGAAAATCGTATTAATATACATCATAAGTATAAGCGGCTTATCGGTCTTTGTGCGGAGTCTTTCAACCATTGCAAAGATGCCGTCAAGGTTTGTTCCGTTTGCAAGTGAACGCAGGCTTGCCGCCTGAATTACCTTTCCCTCTGCGACCGGGTCTGAGAACGGTACGCCGATCTCAATAATATCAGCTCCGCTTTCAAACATTTCAAGCACAAGCTTTTCGGTAGTTTCAAGGTCGGGGTCGCCTGCTGTAATAAATGTTATAAGCGCCTTTTCATTTTTATTTTTAAGCTCAGAAAGAGTCTTGTCTATTCTGTTCATTGTGATATGCCTCCCCTCAGGAATTAACTATATTTTTGCCGCGGTAGCGTGCGATGGAGTAAACGTCCTTGTCGCCTCGTCCCGAAAGGTTGATAACCATTATCTGATCGGGACTCATTTTAGGAGCTATTTTCAGTGCTGCTGCGACTGCGTGTGCTGATTCTATTGCAGGTATTATTCCCTCTGTTTTTGAGAGATACTCAAATGCGCATACTGCTTCCTCGTCGGTTATGGGAAGATATTCAGCGCGTCCCGACTTGTGGAGCATTGCGTGTTCAGGACCGATGCCGGGGTAGTCAAGACCTGCCGAAATTGAGTAAACAGGGTCAATCTGACCAAACTCGTTTTGCAGGAAAAGCGACTTCATTCCATGGAAAATTCCGGTCGTACCCTTTGCAGCAGTAGCTGCGTGCTTTTCCGTATCAACGCCGAGGCCTGCCGCTTCTGCACCCACAAGACGAACGCTTTCATCCTTGATAAAGTCATAAAAAGCTCCCATTGCATTTGAGCCGCCGCCTACGCAGGCACACACGCAATCGGGCAGTCTGCCCTCCTTCTCCATTATCTGAGCTCGTATTTCTTCGGAAATGATCTTCTGAAAATCACGGACCATTGTCGGGTACGGGTGAGGTCCCATAACGGAGCCTATGCAGTAAAAAGTAGTATTGACATTTTCCGCCCAGTCGCGCATTGCGGCGTTGATGGCGTCCTTCAGAGTGGAAGTACCCTCGCTGACGGAGGTTACACTTGCGCCCAGAAGCTCCATTCTGTAAACGTTAAGAGACTGGCGCTCAACGTCCTCTGCACCCATATATATCTGACATTCCAGACCGAACAGCGCACAGGCTGTAGCAGTTGCAACGCCGTGCTGACCTGCTCCGGTTTCGGCTATGATACGGGTCTTGCCCATACGCTTTGCAAGAAGTATCTGTCCGAGAACGTTGTTTATTTTGTGCGAGCCTGTATGGTTCAGATCCTCGCGCTTGATGTATATCTTTGCACCGCCAAGATCCTTTGTCATTTTCTCCGCATAGTAAAGCAGCGACGGTCTGCCTGCATAATCACGGTAAAGCGCTTTAAGCTCTTCTATAAATTCGGGGTCGTCCTTGTATTTTTCATAAGCCGCGTCAAGCTCGTTGACTGCGTTCATAACCGTTTCGGGAACGTACTGTCCTCCGAATATTCCAAATCTGCCCTTTGACATTATTTATCAACCTTTCGTACAATTTTCATTATCGCTTTTATCTTTGAAAGATCCTTGTATCCGTCTGTTTCAATTCCGCTTGAAACGTCAATTCCGCAGCCTTCGGGAAGGATCTTCATCGCCTCGGAAATATTGTTTATATCAATCCCGCCTGCAAGCAGAAAAGGCAATTTTGTCCGAGTGCTTTTTATCAGCTCCCAGTCGGCGGTTTTGCCTGTTCCTCCTGCTGCATTTTCGGAAAAGCTGTCAAGAACCAACATATCTGCACCGCTTTCATCAGCATGAAGAATATCCTCACGGCAGCGGACTCTTGCCGCTTTCCATATCTGAGCCGACGTATGATCTCTTAATTCGGCGATATAATCCGAATCTTCATTTCCATGAAGCTGTACGGCATACAGTCCGATCATTTTTACCGCTTCGGAAACAAACTCAACAGGCTGGTCTACGAACACGCCTACTGCTTTTGCTCCGCAGTTAAGCCCTTTCATAAGCTCTGCGGCAAATTCGGGAGAAACGGTGCGCCGATCCCCTTTCGCAAGAATGAAGCCTATAAAATCCGGAGCTGTCT
>JBJESH010000131.1:0-3932 GCA_051882695.1 Oscillospiraceae bacterium
GACTTAGGGGCGCTGCCCCTAAGAACCCTGCAGCCTTGAAAGGCTGGCGAACTTTCTATTCTCCGATGTTTTTTCGCAAAGCGAAAAAACTCGGAAACGAACGCTTGCGTTCGTTTTGCGCTTGACCGGCTATTGTCGCTTCGCTGATTACTACGGAAAAATAGTGCGCTAATTAATTTGCGTTAGTTTTCGGGACGGGAAACCCGTCCCCTACAATAATTACGCATTACGCATTACGAATTACGCATTATATTAAACTGTCACTTTACGGATAATAATATGCAAAAATCCGCCGCATGACAACCCTCAGGCAGCCACACGGCGGATGCTCTCTCTTATCAAATTATAAGATGATGTCAGTTAAGAAAATAAACATTGACTTCTCGTCTGCCCCATGCGTAGCATTCGCTTTCGGTATTCATAAAAAGATCTACAAGGATGCTTCCGTTTAAAAGCGCTCCGCCGGTATCTGCAGCTATCGCATAGCCGTAAACTCTTGAACCGTCAGAAGAAACTATATAAAGCTCTGTACCGTAAGGAATGATATCAGGGTCTACCGCAACAAGTCCTACGGCAGCAGTTCTGCCCGTAGAGGTCATAGCGCCGGCAGAAGCCGTATAAGCGCAGGCAGAGCCGGTCATAACCGTGGAATAGTTGAGAGGGATACCGTTTTCGTCAAGAGCTACATCTGCACTGTCAGGGGTCTCAGCTGTAGGAACGGCAGCGTCCGAGATCACAACAGGCTCGGGTTCAACATAAACTTCTTCTTCCTTAGTACCTACCAGAACTATCTCGTCCACAGGCTCGGTAACGTCTTCATCTATCACAGAAGAAGAAATAAGCTCGCCGTCAACATAAACATGACGGAAGGTCGTTTCGATCTCGCCCTCTTCGCCGTCAACAACAGTCTCGGTATAACCTGCCATATAGCCGTCGTCTTCGCGGTATTTTGTGGCATAATCAATGACCTCTACCTGAACCTCCTCAACAATATCAACGCGGTTGATGATTATTTCGGTATTCGGGTTAAGCGGCTCGCTGAAGCCTATATTAATAAGGTCGTCGTCATAAACCTTGACATCGGCAGCAGAAAGCGCATCTGCAACCGTACCTGAGCATTTCACGCCGATATTTCTGCCGTCCACGCTTATTTTAACGTCGTACTCCTTCGGAGGCATAACGGTCATAAAAGCAGCAGCAGAAGCTTTTTCGGGAACTGCGGTAAGTGCGATATCGTCCGAACCGGAAGAAACAGCCGCACAAACAGCAACAGCCGATATAGCGACAGCGCTTGCGGATATCAAAGCGGTTCTTATTTTTAAGTTCTTTAAGACTTTTTTACAATTTGCAGCTGCGGAATCAAATCCGAAGCGGTTCTTTGTATTATTACTCATAAAGACTCCTTTCAAAATTGGTTACAATGCAATTACAAAAGTAACCGTTCAGCAACTTTTTAAATTATAGTCGACAAGTCGCTGTTTGTCAAGGAGTTTTAAAGGCACTGTTTTGTATAATTTGCACAAATATTAATGTTTTTACGGTGAATTAACAAGAATTTATTTCCATTTTTCTTGTGCTTGAACCAAAAAATACCTTTATTTTTTATGCAATTCCGCTAAATCGGCATTTTGGTTTTCGGGACAAATTGGATAATAGACCCTTTTATGGAATTAAAATCAAAATAAATCGACAATTTTCGCTGTATATTTAATATTTTCAACCATATGATTCTACATATTGCATAATATTTGCGGTTGATTTGCAGTATATTTTAGTAATATTTTAAAAGAAAAAATGTTCTTCAAATTTGTCAAAATACAGTCAAAGCACAGTCAATTCCCCAAATACAAGCATTTTCCGAAAAAGGGAAATGCAAAAAAACGCTACGGAATGCCGTTGAAAGCACATCCGCAGCGCATCTTATTTGATTTTTATGCTCTTACATCAAGAATACTTCCGTTAGCTCCCGGGAATTTTGGAATTGCATCAGCCATTTCAAGTACACCTTTTATCATGTCTGTGCTTGATTCCATAGCCTTTTTCATCATGGCGGTGTTAACGCCCTGCTGAAGCTGTGCCGCACTCATGTTCATAGACATCTGAGCAATTGAATTTGACAGATCCATAATCATCTCTCCTTTTCAGAATTTCAAAGCGGAGAATTATTCCGCACTCATTTTTTTCAGTTCATCAAGCAAATCCGAGAAGCTCTTCAGATCCTCAAGACACTTGTTGACAGTTTCTTTTGTTTTCATGACCTCTTCGTTCATATCCTTGGAATACTCACCGATATGCTGCATGGTCTTTTCGATCTTGTCAGCGGAGCTCTTGCTTGTTTCCGCAAGATTTCTTACCTCCTGAGCGATAACGCCGAAGCCCTTGCCGCTTTCCTTTGCTCTTGAAGCTTCGATGGAAGCGTTAAAGCCGAGGATCTTAGTATTCATTGCGATATCCTGAATGACCTTTACGGTACCGGTAGTAGAAGCTACTTCATCTGCGGTCTCGCCTGCAACACGGCTTATATTTTCAAATGCGGAAGCAAGAGAACGAATACGCTTTGCACTTGTCTGAAGAGTATCGCCTGCCTCAGAGACCTTAGCCATCATTGAACGGTTAAGGGAAGTAAGTCCCGTGTTGGACTGGTTTGCAAGATAGTTATTGTAAGCCGTCTGTGAAAGCACCTTGGCAATAGTGCAAAGGAAATCCGCAGCAGCGTCAACTTGTTTTTTATCAATGATCTTGATTTTTCTGAGAGCCTTTATGTAATCGTCGGGATCAACTCCGATCTCCTCAGCAATAGCGCGGAACTTATCCTCATCGGGTTCCTCCGTAAGGACCTGTCCGCCGATAAAGGAGCCGATAAATCTGCCGTTAAGCATGATAGGAGCAGCGAAATCCACCAGACCGGCATGACAGAAATAAGCCGAAGCTTTGCCTGTACGCATAGTCTGCTCGCCGCCGGTCTTGTCGCAGTTTTCACATCTTGCGCAGCCGACGCGTGACTGCCTTGTGTAATTCATGCAGAAATCGGTAAAATTACTTCCCTTGGTAACAGCATTGCCGTCAGCGTCCGTAGTAAGAGCAGCCATACCGGTGAGGTTAGCAAAACCGTCCTGAATTTCCTGAAGTGTTCTCACATCTATTAAATCGGTAAGTCTGATATCGTCCATAATAAAACTCCAATCTCCTGAATGAGGGGAAATAGCACATTACACTTATGCTTATTTTAATAATATACTATTTGCCATGGATTGTCAAGAACATTTACTATATTTGAAAAAATTATGTTGATTCTGCACATAAAAATGAGTATATTTTTGCATTCATGCCGCAATTCAATTTTGCAGATATTGTCATTTACGGCATGGTGATGTTAATATAATGCGTAATTCGTAATGCGTAATTATTGTAGGGGACGGGTTTCCCGTCCCGAAAATCAACACAAAATACCTGTAAACCACGGGCGGCGAAACGCCGCCCCTACAATAGTTTTAACGTCACCGAGCGCAAATTATAGTTTAGCGCACTATCTTTCTGTGCTTTTCAGCGAAGCGACTCAAAAAAGTTCGCCAGCCTTTCAAAAACAAATGCTGACGCATTTGTTTCCGAGTTTCCCTTCGGGAAACGTCGGGAGCATAGCTGGTCAAGCTGAGCCCAGCTTGCGGTTTCCAAAGGCGGAGCCTTTGGTCGCCCTCCGCAGAGGGCGAAAGCCTTGCCTTAGAAGAGCTCCGCAAGGGGTGAATTCCGCGCAAAGCGCGGAAGAGGGGACGCCTCTGCAAAAAAACAAAACAAGTTTTGTTTAAGGGCGTCCCCTTTTGTTACAGTTACAAAGAGAGTTTATCTTCAAAACAGTCCAGTGGACTGTTTTGAATGAAGTTTTACTTTGACCTGATAGAATTGCAACGGCTTGCGCCGTTGTTAGGAACGCCCTC
>JBJESH010000132.1:0-3916 GCA_051882695.1 Oscillospiraceae bacterium
GGAGCGCACCGGCGTTTCGCTGCTCATAGATATTGAAAACTGTATTAAGGCGCAGCAGTCGGCAGGCTATGAGCGCTGGGCAAAGATTGAAAACCTCAAACGCGCAGCCCGGACAATGGTATTTCTCGATCAGAACGGGATTGCCAGGTACACGGATTTGCAGCAGAAAATCGCAGAGCTGCAGGACGGGCAGGAACAGAACGCCGCAGCCCTCAAAACGGTGGAAAGCCGTTTGTCCGATATGGCGCTGCTGATCAAGCATATTGAAACATACAGGGAGCTAAGGCCGCTGTACGATGAGTACAAGAAATCCCGCGACAAGGAAAAATATCTGCGCGGGCATGAAAGTGAAATCATCCTCTTTGAAGCAGCGGCAAAGGCATTAAAAGCAACTGGCGTTGAACGTGGGCTGCCAGACCTTTCAAAACTCAAAGTAGACTACCAACGGCTTGCTGCCGAAAAGGACAGGCTGTATTCCGAATACGGAAAGCTGAAAAAGCAGCTTCGGGAATACGATGCCGTCAAACAAAATGTGGATAGTATTTTGTCCCCTGTCCAGCAGCGGGAACAGGAAAAAATGTTGTAGAAATATTGACATTCACACATATATTTATATATAATAAATGTGTAATACTATGTTGATTGGGGGTGTGCGTTTGGACGCAAAAGAAACCATTAAGGCGCTTTTGGAAGCGTCTGAGGACGGAACGATTACTGCCGAACAGGTAACACAGGCAGGACTGCACCGCAGCGTATTGCAGGAGCTTGTAAAAAGCGGCGAGCTGTACCGCTTCGGACGCGGGTTGTATGTGCGTAGTGGGATATGGGAAGATGAACTGTATCTGTTGCAGCGGAAATACGGGCGCGGGATCTATTCTATGGAAACGGCTCTTTACCTGCACGGGTATTCAGACCGCACCCCGGCGCAGTACACCATGACTTTTCCAAAGGGCTATAACACCCCGTCACTGAAACAGGAAAATGTCACGATCAAATGGGTACAGCAGTTAAACTATCCTCTCGGCATTATTGAGATCCCCTCGCCCTGCGGCAATCCCATTCGCGTATATGACCTTGAAAGAACGCTTTGCGATCTGCTGCGCGGCAGCGGCGGCGACATTCAAATCATCAATCCGGCGATGAAGCGGTATGTAGTTTCCAAAGAACGGGACATTCACAAACTTTTGCAGTATGCACAGCAGTTAAGAGTACAGCCAAAGGTACAGCGGTATCTGGAAATCTTGCTGTAATGCAATTCAAAAAAGGAGGCGTATGTATGGGTTATCTGGCAGCGCAGGGCGCAATTTTGGCAATCGGTATTGTGATCGGGTTGATCTGCTCGGTCATCGGGCTTTTCTTCGGACATATCATTTTGTTTGACAGCATTGCCCTCGGCATTGTTGCCGGGGTGTGCTGCAACTCCTTTACTCCAATTCACCCGGCGCTCTGCCTTGTGATCGGGATTGCGGTTTTTTTGCTGCTGTTATGGCTGCAACGTACCAGTGTCGGTTTCTGGGTGATCGGCGGACTGCTCACGCTGATTTATGCGGCGGTAGCCGGGCTGCTGGCGTGTTTGCTTACAGAAAAAGATCTTGTTTGGGGCTTGGTGACTTTCGGTATCGTGTTCCTCGTGATCGGCGGACTGCACCTTCACGCAAGGGACAACTGAAAATTCCAGTCAGTGACTGGATAATCTGAAAACGGGCATAATAGAAAGGATACACACTATGAATGAGATAGCGAAGTATGGCGATATGATCAATGAAATCAAAGAGGTTTTGCAGTCTGCGCGGCAGAACGTAGCGCAGCAGGTGAACACAGAGCTGTTAACTACTTACTGGAACATCGGGCGCATTATCGTAGAGCATGAGCAACAAAGCAAGGAACGTGCTGAATACGGACAGCAGACGTTAAAAGAACTGTCCAGAGTGCTGACAAAGGAATTTGGCAAGGGATTTTCCCGTTCCAATCTGCAAAATATGAGGGCGTTTTACCTCACCTATCAAAAATGCCAGACACCGTCTGGCAAATTGAGCTGGTCGCACTATTGTGAGCTGCTTTCCATATCCGACGCAGATAAACGCAGTTTTTACGAAAAGGAAGCAATCAATTCCGGTTGGTCTGTCCGGGAATTAAAGCGTCAGATGGCAACCTCCCTCTATGAAAGACTGCTGCTTTCTGACGGAAAAACAAATAAGGAAACGGTGCTTGCCCTTGCGCAAAAGGGAATTGAAATGGCTTCTCCCGGCGACATCATCAAAGACCCTTATGTTTTTGAGTTTCTGGGCATTCCCGAAAGCAAGCCGGTTATGGAAAGCGAGCTTGAAAAAGCACTTGTCCAGCAGATTGAAAAGTTTCTTTTGGAGTTGGGGCGCGGTTTTATGTTTGTCGGCACACAGCAGCGGGTTACACTGAACAACATTCATTACTATGTGGATATGGTTTTTTACAACAAACCTCTCCGTGCCTATGTACTGATCGAGCTGAAAACGGTCAAGCTGCTGCCGGAAGCGGTCGGACAGCTCAATATGTATCTCAATTATTATGCCGCAGAGGTCAACGATCCCGACGATAACCCGCCAATCGGTATTATTCTTTGTACCGATAAGACAAATGTGGAAGCGGAATATGCTCTCGGCGGGCTTTCCAACAACATCTTTGCCTCGCGCTATACCTATGTAATCCCGAATAAGGACGAGCTGATCGCACAGGTGGAAGCGGTCTTGAGAGAATGGCATGAGCCGGAAGCGGACGGAGACAAAGAGGATTAAAGTCACTGTTTAGGGGCATAAAAAGCGGCTTGCAGCAAGGCTTTCTGGCGTGGAAACCAAGCTGCCCGTATGTTTTCCTTTCCACAAGAGAAAACAGTCTTTGAAACCGTGACGAAATGGCAAAAAGAAAATGCGGGACGCAGCAGCCGAAGATGGCCGCCGCGTCCCGCGTCGTTTTTATTCCGTATCGGAAAGCGTCATAGAAAACTTCGCTTCCTCAAAAGCTGCATCGGTCATATTATGCAGCTTTTGGATTGTCTGCCCGGAAAGCTGGCGCATATCTGCGTCCATATCGGGCAGGGCGTCGGAGATCGCCGTCATTGTCCTGCGGCGGTCATCGTGGTGATACATACAGATCAGGTTTTCTTCCTCCACGGTAAAAGAAATGCTATTCATATTCAAACCTCCAAATCCTGTTCTTTTGTCTTAGCAGCCGCCTTTTTCGGGGCGGCTGCCTTTATCTGTCCGGCTTTGAGCTGCGAGCGCACAGAGGGGCGCGCCCTGCGCAGGGGCAGATCTCGTTTTTCGTCACTGCTTATGAGAGCAAACACACCGCGTCTGTCCTTCATACCGGATAAGCACAGGGACTTATAGGGAAGCACGGCAAATAAGCGATCTTGCTCCCGGCTGGATGCGATGCGCTCAAAGTGCGGTGATACCTCCACCATGAAATGTGTCCCGTTGGGGCTATTGGGCGCTTGTAGCGCCTGAAATGCGGTGGAGATCCGCTGTGCTTCGATAAGTACCTTTTCATCAGACAGTTTCCCGATATGTGCCTTGAAATCACCGGGCGCAAGCAGCTCTCTCTTTCGGCTCTCATCCCGCAGCAGCTCCCGCAGGGCGTCCGGGTCATGGGGCACAGCTTCGTAGCGCAGAAATTTTCCATACACCCGATCCGGCACGGCTTCAAATTGGTAATCCTTGGGCAGCTCCCGTGATCCGTTTTCATAGATCAGGCGGTTGTTGTCTGTTCGCAGGGCTGACTGGATGACAAACTCTGCTTTTCTTGCATAGTTCAGTTCATAGATACTACCCTTAACTTTACCGCCCTCTACGCCGGACAGTACCACTGCGTAGGCAAGCACACGTTCCTTGGTCTGTTCATGGTAGAAACGAAAGGTGTTATGCTCCCGCGTTCCGCGCAG
>JBJESH010000133.1:0-2427 GCA_051882695.1 Oscillospiraceae bacterium
TCACCTACCTTGCGCCGTTTTTGGCAGTACAGGTCATATCCCTGCTGCTGACCGGCTACGGTATGCTTTTTATGGACGGAAAAACATTTATGGAGATATATTCGCCATATCAAAAAAGCTATGTTTGCGACATTTTCGGGCAGATAATGCCTATTCTGCTGAAGCTTATTCTCGGCAGCACACTTTGTATGCTTATGCTTTACACAACAGCGGTGCTTATCACAGTCTGCTGCGGAAGCAAGTTTGAAAGCATTGCCTACACCATACTTATAAACGTCATTATCCCGTCAACTATACTTTGCGTGATGTTTTCAATGCTTGACAGCCTTTACGGCATAAACGCAGAGGTTCCGGGCGTAAAGGCAATTATGTATACCTCTGTCGCAGGCGGTGTTATTGCAACAACCGACTGGGCATCACAAGGCGATTATATGATGGGAAATTCAATGAATTACGGCATATGGGCGCTGATATTCTTCCTTATAACGGCTGCGCTGGGGACACTTGCATTCTTCCTGTATAAAAAGCGCCGTGCAGAACAGGTATCAAAGCCTTTCGTATTCAAGCTTGCTTACTATATAATCATAACGGGAGCAATGTTCTGTATTGTGTCCTGCTTTGTAATGGCAGAATCAACGGTTATCCCTGCGATAATCACCACAGCCATTATTTATATGATTTTTGAGGTAGTCACAAACCGCGGATTCAAGCGCTTCTGGCTGAGCATAATAAAATATGCGGTAACCGTTGCGGCGGCGTATGCGGTAATTATCATCGGCATACAAACCGAGGGCTTCGGCGCTGTACAACGCATTCCCTCTGCTTCGTCGGTAAAATCAATTGAGCTTTCATACGGCGGCTTTTACGGAGATTTTTCCAATCTGAACAACTACGATTATTACAGCTTTGGAAACAGCGATGCTCCGCTGCTTATCAAGGACAAAACCAACATTGACACCATTGTTGACGCTCACCATGCAATAATTGATTTTTACAATGAACACAAAACCTTGAGTTCCTATTCTAATTATTATGAACTTAACGATGTTATCGATGACTCTGCATACCTTACGCAGAGCAACAGCTATCTGCTTATCAAATACAACCTTAAAAACGGCGGCAGCTTTACAAGAAGATATTACGGTCACAGCGCAGACGCTGCGGAAATTCTCGGACGTCTTGACATTACCGATGAATATAAGCGGCAGATAGCGGAAAAATACAAAAATAAAATTCTTGACGCAAAGAAGGAATTTGAAAATTATATCGGCAGCACGGAAATTGATTACTTAGACCGTAATTATACTGCATCGGTTTACAACTCAAGAATTGGTATAACAGGGTCATGGAAAAATATGCAAAATACGGAAGTAAGTATGTATTCGCTCTGTCAGCGAGGCTTCTTTGAACAGCTTGCAGAGGCATACTACAACGATATTATGGCGATAAACGAGGAGAATTATTACCGCTCCGAGCTGAAAAACATCTGGAGACTCAGCATTGATTTCGACGGTATTTACCTGAGCGTTCCCGAATCATTCACAAATACCGTTGAGCTGCTTGATTATTTCGATTTCGGACTTTTAAGAATTGAAAATGTTTCGGACGAGGAACTGATATACAATGCGATGAGAAATTCATCATACAGAGGCGTGTGGCTTATGGATGCAGAGCAGTGGAGAAGTCTGAACAACGTGGGCGATACCGAGCCGCTCCATGCGACATACACCGGCAGTTCCTATTTTTCAGATTACTGCGAGATATTTGTTTATGATTATGACGAAAATTTCTGCAAGCTTTTAAGAGCTTCAATGCCGAGGAATATTGTTAATGATAACGGTTATATTATATCTATGTACAATTCCTCCGGTGTGATCCCCGCAGATATGGCGGACATAGCGGCAGCTATACCCACAAGCAGCAGGAATCAGACTATTGAGGAACGGTACAATCAAATTGTGAACGGCGAAGAATGGGTAAGCGATTACTACTATGACTGACGTTCAATTCTGACGGATAACAGAACGCAGAGGGCATAAATCCTGCGGGAAAGGAATTCCTGATGAAGAAAATATTTTCGGCAATAGCTGCACTTTCGGCTGCTGCGGTCATGCTCACAGGCTGCTCGGGCAGAAACGCTGCCGGCAACGGAACAACTCAGGGCTCGTCCTCCCAGTCACAGAGCGAGTCCCAGACTACTACCTCCCAGAGCCAGACCACAACGCAGTCCGAAAGTCATACAGAAAACGGTATGACCTCCCATACGGGAGATGTTGACGGCGATGGTCTTATCGAAGAACTCGGCACTGACGTCAACGATATCGTCGGCGATGTTGTGACCGGCGCAGAGGATATCGTGGGAGACGTTATCGGCGGCGGAACCAATAACAACAATAATAACAATAACAACGGACGCGCACGATAATA
>JBJESH010000133.1:2527-3907 GCA_051882695.1 Oscillospiraceae bacterium
GCCGCTTTTTTCCGCTTCTTCAAGAAGCTTTGAAAGGTCGAGCATCATTGTTCCGCCGTCGCCTGAAACTACTGTGGGAAGCTTGCCGTCCCATTTTTCAATGTAGTTGCTGATGAGGATTTCGGGAGTTATCTGCTCAGATTTGAGTCTGTATGCCTCCGCCTCAGCCTGAGCCTGAGCTATCTTCTGTTCAGCCTCTACCTTGATTCGCTGGAGATCCTGCTCGGCTTTGAGGGCATTCTGCTGGGCAGTCTGCTTTGCTTCGATAGCGGCGTTGTACTCGGCGGTAAAATCAAACGCTGTGATATTGAATATCTGGATATCAATTCCGTATGTATTTATCTTCGCTTTGAGAAGCTCCATCATCTGGTCGCCGATAGCCTGACGGTTTGTGATAAGCTCTTCTGCGGTAAATTTTGCGGTAACAGCCTTAACGCACTCCTGAATAGCAGGTGTGATTATGACTGATTCGTAGTCAAGACCGATATTCTTGTAAACGCTTGCGGAGTAAGAGTTAAGCACCTTATAGTTTACCGCAATGGTAGAAGAAACTGTCTGAAGGTCCTTTGAAGCTGCTGTGCAGGCAACCTCTGCTTTCTGCACACGGTTATCCACAAGGATAATGTTCTGAATGAAGGGTATCTTGAAGTGAAGTCCTTCGGAAAGGACATTTTCGGAGACCTTGCCGAAGGTAGTCACAACACCCGTATGACCTGCTTTTACAGTAGTAAACGAGTTGAGCAGTATGATAAGTGCTGCAAGTATTACTATTACCGTAATTACGATTTTGCGGACATTGCCGCTGTTTGCGTCTATAACCTTGTCTTTAGCCATTAAAAAATCAATCCTTTCAGAAATCAGAATGCCAGAGTGTCGCTGCCGATGGTATCTTCCTCATCGTCCTCTTCATCGGGCAATCCGTAATAATTATATTCAGCGGCAGTTATTTTTTTTGTGCCGCAGCTTTTGACCAGTGAAATTATCGCAACGACCAGCGCAGCTATTGAAGCGGCGGCAGCTACCGATGCAAGCACTATCGCAACAACGTTTGACTTTTTCATAATATCGTTCCTTTCGCAAATTATTTATCCTCAAGCTCCTTGAGCGCTTTAAGCTCTTCCTTGTCTATTTTGATTTTTCCGTCACGGATAACGGTAACGTCAGCCTTGTCAAAAATAACTGCTGCGTCCTCGGATTTTTCAGGCTTGACCTTCAACTTGCCCGTAAGCAGGTTGACTTCCTCAACATAGCCCTTGAAGTCGGGAGTTTTTACATATGCCCCGACCTTGGGGGTGTTTTTGAGTAGGTACTCATAAGCGTCCTGCTCGTATTTCAGGCAGCACATAAGCCTTCCGCAGGTGCCGGAAATTTTCGTCGGGT
>JBJESH010000134.1:0-3881 GCA_051882695.1 Oscillospiraceae bacterium
GTCTTTTGAAGAATCAATGCCGTCCTCAACGCAAATAAGGTTTACTCCAAAATCACCTGACGGAACCATTGACCTGGAGTTCATATTTGATGCATCGCTTCTTGATGGTGCAAAGACAGTTGTCTTTGAGGAGCTGTACGATCCGAACCTGTTTGCAGAAGACAGCCTTGTTGCAATCCATAAGGATGATACCGACGAAGGCCAGTCAATATATTTCCCTGAAATAGGAATTTATATTTCTTCCGAATATGAGTATAAGAAGCACAATAACGTCAAATAATGCCGTGACTCCTAAGGCTATTACATACGCGGGAAGGAAGTCACCCGTAAACTCAGCGGCAACAGCCCCTATAAGAGCAAGTACGGGTATATCCGCAATACGGAGAAGCACCGTAAAATTGCGGGCAGTAAGGCTTCCCTTTTTTATGTAGTAGGCGGCGGCAAAACCCATTGCCGCCATCAGTATATTGAAAGTGAGCAGAGAAAAAAACGATATTAAATAGCACATGACCGACACAATGAAAGCTGTTCTTCTACCCTTTTCTGCGCTGTCAGACAACGTCATCAGGCATCACTCCAGATATTGTTTTATATCAACCTCGTGACCGTCGCTCCAAAGGCGCTCCAAATTATAAAAATCACGGGTCTCCTTATAGAAAATATGAACAACAACGTCGGAATAGTCAAGTATTATCCAGTTGGAACCGTTATTTCCCTGAACCTGCTTAGGCTCTCTGCCCATTTCCTTTAGTCTGAACTCAAGCTCGTCCGCAAGAGATTTGGTATGGGTTGAAGAAGTACCGTCTGCAATTATAAAATAATCTGCAATAATTGTCAAGTCTCCTATTCCTATTACACGGATATCCTCCGCCTTTTTGCTGTCGAGAATTTTTACCGCCGAAGCAATAAGCTCTTCCTGAGTCATTGAATTTCAGCCCTTTCCTTTTCTTTTTTCTTTTCATCAGCATACTGATTATACGCATTTATTGTGTGGCACGGAAGCAGCGAGCCTTTTGCAACTACATCCGTTATTGAAAATCTCAATGCTTCAAGCATTGCCTTTTCAATACTCTGATATGCCGTTTTGCGCATTTTGTTAACGTCCTTATAGGTTCTGTCCGCAGAAATCAGATCTGCAAGATATATGATCTCTTCAAGTCTGCTCATTTCAGATCTGCCAACTGTGTGATATCTCACTGCATTAAGCATATCGTCATCATGGATATTAAGAACGTGTTCGGCATACCAAGCTCCTGCAATGGCGTGATAAAGCGGAGGAGTTACAAGTTCAACGTCCGAAACGCTCATTGTGGATTTTTTTACCATCGCAAGCTGTTCATCCTTGGGGATCTCCTTGCAGATATCGTGCATAAGTCCTGCAAGATACGCCTTTTCGGGTTCGGGATAATCATAATGCAGAGCAAGCTTTTTAGCCTCTTCTGCAACATTAAGGCTATGCTGGAATCTTTTTTTCGACAGTCTTATGTCAAGAATATCTGTCAGCTCGGCAGCGGAATACATTAAAAAATTCCCCCTTATCGGACGGTATAGAGCTTATGCTCCAGAATATATTTTACTACATTTTCAGGAACATAGCAAGATATATTGCAATTTTTTTTGATTTTTTCCCGTATTTCCGTAGATGACATCTCATAAGCGTCGGTATTTACAAGCAATACCTCGCCGAAGCTGCGGAGCTTTTCCGCCTGTGCTTCAAGCTTGTCCATATCGGTCTGACCGTCCTCGCGGGAAGCGGCAATAATTGTACACATAGAAAGGATTTCCCTGTAATTGCGCCATTTTTCAAATGACAGCAGCATATCGCTGCCCATGATAAAGAACAGCTTGTCATCGGGATAAACTTCACGGAAATGCCGCAAAGTGTTGACCGTATAACTCACTTCCGAAAGTGATATCTCATAGTCGCTGACAATGACGAAATCCATATCCGCAAAGGCGAGCCTGCACATTTCAAAGCGATCTGCACAAGATGCAGGCTTGCGCTCATTATTCTGCTTGAACGGTGAAATTGCCGTAGGCATAACAATTATTTGGTCAAGCTCCACCTTGCTGTAAATCTGTTTGACAAGATTAACATGACCATTGTGTACAGGATCGAAGCTTCCTCCGAAAATTGCGCGGCGCATCACTTGACCTTCAGGTCGATTTTCGGATTCTGAGGGTTGCGCTTGAAAAGCACGAACTTATTTCCGATAACCTGAACTACCTCGGATTTTGTCTTTTCAGCCAGTTCATTTGCTGCCTCGGCAGGAGAAAGCATACAGCCGTCCTGAACCTTCATTTTTATAAGCTCTCTCGCTTTAAGCGCATCGGAAACCTGAGTTATAAGCGTGTCGATTATGCCGTTTTTCCCCACCTGCAAAATTGTATCCTCTGTTGAAGCAAGACCTCTGAGGTGCGCTCTTTGTTTACTGTTCATATAATCAATCCTTTACTGTTTAATAGAAATATCATCAAGTGAAAGCGTTGCAACTGCGTTAAGGCTTTCATCGGCACGTCTGCCTGCAAGATAGTCGTAATATGCCTGACAGCCTATCATTGCCGCATTGTCTCCGCAAAGAAACATTGCAGGCATATATAGCTTAAAGCCGTTTTCCGCACACTTCTTTTCGAGCAGCGCCCTTACCGCAGAATTTGCCGAAACTCCTCCCGCAAGTGCAACGGTTTTATAGCCGTACTCCTTGGCGGCGTTTATTGTACGCTCCACAAGTATCTCGGAAATTGTTTTCTGGAAAGCCGCCGCAAGGTCGTTTCTGTTGACCGTTTCGCCTTTCTGTTCTGCGTTGTGGACGATATTTATTACCGCAGTTTTAAGTCCCGAAAAGGAAAAATCAAACTCATTTCCAGTAACCTTCGGGTGCGGAAGCTTATAGGCTTCAGGGTTGCCTTCCTTAGCCGCCTTGTCGATATGCACTCCACCCGGATATGGAAATCCAAGCACTCTTGCCGCCTTATCAAATGCTTCGCCTGCGGCATCGTCACGGGTCCTTCCGATAACACGGAATTTTGTGTAATCCAGTACCTCGATAATATGTGAGTGTCCGCCGCTTGCCACAAGGCATAGATAAGGCGGTTTAAGCGATTCCGGGCTGTCCGCACTCGTCAAGTAGTTTGCAGCGATATGTCCTGCGATATGGTGTGTAGGAATAAGCGGCTTTCCCGTTGCCATTGCGAGTCCCTTTGCAAAGCTTGTACCCACCAGAAGCGCACCGATAAGTCCCGGAGCATAGGTAACTGCAAAAGCGTCAATATCTTCAAGAGTACACTCTGCCTCGTCAAGCGCACGGCTGACAACATCAAAAATGTTTTCGCAGTGCCGCCTTGAAGCGATTTCCGGAACTACCCCTCCGAATTTTTTATGCTCCTCAATTTGCGAAGCGACAATGTTGGAGTGAATTATTTTTCCGTCCTCCACGACTGCCGCCGCAGTCTCGTCACAGGAGCTTTCTATTGCAAGAATTTTCATTTTACCAGTTCCTTATTTCTGTAATTTTTTATTCATTAAAATTGCGTTTTCCTTGGGTGTTGTGTAGAAATTTTTTCTCATACCGACACGCTCAAACCCGTTTTTTTCATAAAGCGAAATTGCCGCAGAGTTGCTTTCACGAACTTCAAGCCCGACAGTAAAAACCTCGTTGGGAAGCGCTTTTAAAAAAGCTTCGAGAAGCTTTCCGCCGACTCCTTTTCTGCGGTACATCTCTGACGTTGCCACGCTGTAAATATCAGCACTGTCAAGAACGTATACGCCTGTTATGAAACCGCAGACTATGCCATTACATATTGCCGCAAGAGTTACTGCATTGTCCTGAGCAAGTGCATTTGCAAAAGCAGTCTCACTCCACGGTTCAGGTATGCTCATG
>JBJESH010000135.1:0-3864 GCA_051882695.1 Oscillospiraceae bacterium
CATTATATTTCGTTGCGGTTTTCCAGAGCCTTGAAAAGCGTTATCTCATCGGCATACTCGAGAGTTCCGCCTATGGGCAGACCGAATGCAAGCCTTGTGACCTTCACTCCCAGCGGTTTCAGCAGCTTGGAAATATACATAGCCGTTGCTTCGCCCTCTACGGTAGGGTTGGTCGCCATGATGACTTCCTCCACTCCGCCCTTCTGTATCCTCGCAAGCAGCTCCTTCAGGCGGATCTTGTCCGGAGTGATGCCGTCCAGCGGAGAAATAAGTCCGTGCAGAACGTGATACACGCCCTTGTACTCGTTTGTACGCTCAAATGCGGAAATATCCTTTGGAGTTTCCACAACGCAGATAACGCTTCTATCACGCATATCGTCCGAACAGATGGGGCAAAGCTCTCCCTCGGTAAGGTTCTGGCACTCGGTACAGCATTTTACCGTGCTGTGAGCGCGGATCACAGCGTCGGCAAAAGCCTGCGCCTCCTCGTCGGTCATACTCATAACGTGATAAGCAAGCCGCTGGGCGCTTTTCATGCCTATGCCCGGAAGCTTTGCAAACTGCTCGGCAAGCAGCACAAGGGGCAGTGCAGTATTATTTGCCATAAATACCTCCGAAAATCGGGGCGGCATACACGGTTTTCCGCATATGCCGCCGCATATTCAATCAGAACAAGCCGGGGAAGGAAACGCCGCCTGTGATAGCGCCCATTTCCTTTTCGGTAGTTTCTTCTATCTGCTTTACTGTATCGTTGAATGCGCTGATGATAAGGTCCTGAAGCATCTCAACGTCCTCGGGGTCAACTACCTCGGGCTTGATGTTAAGGGACTTTATCTCCTTGCGTCCGCTCATTGTTACCTCAACAGCTCCGCCGCCGACGGTGGTGGAGAACTCTCTTTTCTCGATATCCTCCTGAAGGTCGGTGATCTTCTCCTGCATTTTCTGAGCCTGCTTGATCATGCTGTTCATATTCTGAGCGCCGCCGCCCATTCCCTGTGGTAATCTTGCTTTCATTTTTTAACTCCGTTTCTCCGCCGTAAAAACTTATAGCTTAAACGGACGCCCATCGGCGGAAGGCGATCCGTGAATTTTTTTAATTTATAATCACCTCAAAGAGGGATATTACTGTTCAATGGGTATATTGTTTTCCTGTGCCTTTTGCAGTACATTTTTCAGCTTTTCGCCGTTGTCCGCGCCGTTTGGAGCAGTACATTTCGCTCTTATGGAAAATGTTCCGCCGGTAACGATTTTTATCGCTTCCTGCAATTTTGCGGCGTTCTCCTTATTTCTCAAAAGCTGCAAAAAGAAGCTGTTCTCGGTATAAATAAGCATAAAACCGCCGCCCTTTACGGCATAAGAGCCGCTTAATGCGCCGCTTACCGACGGGCATATCTCCGCAAACTTTTCGAGAATTTCCTGCCATCTGTCCTCGGGAGTAAAGTCCTCCGGCTTCATTTTTGACAAGTCCCCTGCCTCGTTCTGCTGTTTCGGAGCATACTGAGGCTTCGGTGCAGGCTGTACCGATTGTATCGGCTGTACCGGCTGTACCGACTGCGCTGACTGCGAGGACTGTGATGCAAGCTTCTGCTCCAGCATATCGATTTTCGCAAGAAGCTCGGTACTTGCCGCAGCGCCCTGCACGGACTGCTGTGCCGTACACAATTTAAGCAGGCACATTTCCATTTCGACCCGCTTTGCGCTTACTCTTGCAATGCGCTCGTTGCAGGCTTGAAGAATGTCAAGCTTTGCCATTATCTCTTCAAGTGAAAGCCTTTCGGCAAGGGTCTTTATCCTTTCTATCTCGTTAGGCATACACACCAGCAGGTCGGTATTTTCGGGTACTGCCTTTGCAAGCATAACGTTCCTGAGCTGTGCGATAAGCTCGTCGCAGAGCTTCTGCATATCCTTGGACATATTGTAAAGCTTGTCGATAACTCCAACAGCCTTGGCTGCGTCATTATCGGCGGCGGCTTCGAGGATATCGAAAACAGGCTCACGCCCTGCGATCCCTGCCGCACCCGAAACGATGTCGAGAGTTACCTTTTCGGAAAAGGCTATGCACTGGTCAAGCAGCGACAGTGCGTCACGCATACCGCCGTCCGCAGTCTTTGCAATAAGCTCCGCTGCGTCACGGTCGAGAGCGATATTTTCCTGCTCCGCAACATACATCAGCCGCTCGGTAATGTCCTTCGGCAGTATCCTGCGGAAGTCGTACCGCTGGCAGCGTGAAAGTATCGTGGGCAGCACCTTGTGTATCTCGGTGGTCGCCAGAATGAATTTAACGTGGGGAGGAGGCTCTTCCATGATTTTCAGCAGGGCGTTGAACGCCTCCTTTGAAAGCATATGCACCTCGTCGATTATATACACCTTGTATTTGCAGCGTTCTGCAGTATAGACAGCTCCGTCACGCAGGTCACGGACGTCGTCAACGCCGTTGTTTGAGGCTGCGTCTATCTCGATGATATCGGAAAGAGCGTTCTCGTCCGCATCACGGCATATCTCGCATTCAAGGCAGGGATTGCCGTCAACGGGGTGCAGGCAGTTCAGCGCCTTGGCAAGTATCCTTGCGCAGGTGGTCTTGCCCGTACCTCTTGAGCCTGTAAACAGGTAGGCGTGAGCAGTCTTGCCGCTCACAAGCTGATTTCGCAGAGTCGTAGTGATATGGGGCTGTGAAACAACGTCGTCAAAGGTCATCGGACGGTATTTTCTGTAAAGCGCCTTATACATTTCACTCACTCCTTATCTGATGGCTTCTTCGTGTTCTTCCGTTCTCTGCTTCATATTCGGGTCTATCTCGTCAAGCAGACCTACCGACTCGGCAATGTTGCAGTAAAATATCTTAAAGCCGCTTACGTCTTCCATATTGCAGGTCAGCGCTTTTTTGTAGTATTCCCTGCTCTTGTCAAGGTCTTTCATAAGCAGGTATGCAAGGGAGCAGCCTCCCAGTGCAAAGGAATAATTCTTCCCCTCGTCGACCGATTTGCTGAAATACTCCAGAGCCTGTTCGCCGTCGCCCTTTTTCAGGTATGCGATACCGATATCGGTATAAATGAAATCGAAATAGCAGTTTCGGTCAAGCAGTATCTTGTAATACTCAACCGCTTCGTCATATCTGCCGTTCTGGACAAGGCATCTTGCCGCCAGCAGGTATGTATCGTTAAGCTTCAGACCGTATTCAAGCGCCTGTTCAAAATATTTTGCGCCGTTTGAGGGATATCCCATAAGCTGGTAGCATCTTCCCGTATAGAAGCACAGCACAGACCGCTGTGACTCGGTAAGCTCCTTTTCTTCAAGCTCCTTGAATTTTTCCAGAGCCGTATTCATGTCAAACAGGTGCATATCAATGACGGCTTCACGGAGCTTTGCCGAATCCCGTCCTCCGAAGCGCCCGTAAACAAGACTTTTATCAAAATCGCCGAGCCTTGACGAGTCATATTTTCCGGAATTGCCGAAGAAGGAGGAATATGCCAGAACGGACAGAAAGACCGCAGCGGCAGCCGCTATCAGAAGCGGAACGTAATAATCCTTCACATTGTCTGCTCCGTAGGCGGCTGTTACAAGCAAAGCCCCCACCGCAACGCAGACTGTTATATGACACGAAAGCAAGGGCAGGAATTTTTTAAAAAATCCGACTATCATGTCCTTTATTTTCAATGCTTTACCACCTTAAAATAAAATAAATCCGGTACATAGGTGTGCAGGCTGACTGCGGCACACAAAACGTTCCGCTTAATGCTGCTCGGTTCCCCGCCTGACATGGTTCACGGTGTTCCGTTGCACAGGGCCCGCACACCTATATATCGGATATATCCGTAAGTATTAAACATTATACCACATCTTTTTTATTTTTGCAAGTATTTTTTT
>JBJESH010000136.1:0-3863 GCA_051882695.1 Oscillospiraceae bacterium
CCGGAATCAAGCAGTCTCGGAGCAAACTTGTCCATTCTTCCCGAAGTTGTAGGGCCGCACGAACCGATAGGCTTTCCCTCGGGAGCCGGAGTAGGGCCTGCATAATAAATCACTGCTTCATTTATATCCACCGGAAGCGGCTTGTCCTCGTCCATAAGGGCATTAAAGCGTTTATGAGCTGCGTCACGCGCAGTATAAATGAATCCTGTCAGCAAAACCTTGTCTCCGACGCGAAGCTTCGGGCAAAAGCTACGCAGTTCGGAAACATTTATATCATATACTTCAGCCATATTTTACATATCGGAGAGCGAAATGCTGTTAGCGTCTATCTCTGCGGTAGCTTCAGCTTCAGCTGCTTTTGTAAGGCTTTCAAGCTCGCTCATGTCAAAACCTGCAAATGAAGGCTTTGCAGATGCCTTAACAGCAGACGGTTCTGCTGCTTTAGGAGCAGAAGGTTCTGCTGCCTTTGGTGCAGGAGCCGGTGCAGGCGCAGGCTTTGCTGCAGGAGCAGGCTGCTTGCCGGAATTATTGGGAATTCCGCCCTTTTTCAGAGTGCTCTGAGCGCTGTCAAGCTGCTTCTTAGCCTCGTCAAGTCTTGCAAGGCTCTCACCTGAGAACATCTCAAGAACTTCCTTGAGCTTGATAACATTTTCATCGATCTCAGCAATTTCAGCTTCAACTTCTTTTCTGATCTTATCTGCTGCAGCACGCATTTCGGAGCTTTTATCTTCTGCTTCTGAAAGTATCTTGGAAGCCTTTTCATCTGCGCTCTTAACAATCGTAGAAGCCTTTCCGTTAGCGTCATCAACCACCTGATTAGCAAGCTTCTTAGCATCCTCGTCCATCTTGCGGGCATTTTCCTTAGCCTGTGTAACGATGGTATTAGCAGTTTTCTGAGCCTCAAGGAATACGTTGCTGAGGTCGATAGCGCTGCTTTCTCCGCCGCCGGAAGCCGCCTTGTTCTTAGCCTCCTGAAGCTGTTCCTCAAGCTCTGCATTCTGAGCCTTGAGAGCCTCTATTTCTTTATCCTTTTCAGCGATCTCGTCTTCCATAGTTTTCATCTGGAGCTTGATAGAATCGTTGCCGGCCTGAAGTTCGGTTATTTTAGCTTTATCGGCAGCAAGCAGTTCTTCATATTTTTCGCTGTTGTCTCCTCCGCCGCCGGCGCTTTCAAGAAGAGCCTTCTTCTCGTCAAGTTCTGCCTCAAGTGTATAAATTTTAGTATTTAATTCGTCAACATAAGCAAGCACGTCTTTCTTATCAAATCCGCCGAAGCTTACTGTTTTAAGGAATCCGGTTCCATCCATAGTGAATACCTCCAAATATCAGATATACTTCAAGTGAATACACTTGAACACGATAAAATTATATCATATATTTCAGGTTTTCACAAGGGTATTTCTAAAAATAAATATACAAAAAATAATTTATTTTTTTAGTGAATTATAATAATTCTATTAACTTGATAAACAATTTATATTAACTTAAAGGTTTTCGGAGCATAAAGTGTGCTTTATGCACAAATGCGGCTTTTTAATTTGTTAAAAAGTTCCACAATATAAAATTTACATTCATAATTTTCCGGATTTTTCAGCATATCTATTTCTTCTGCGGTAAAAACGTCTCCGCATTCTTCAAGAGCCTCGTCAATATTCGTTACAGCGGGCAGACAAAGCGGCGGAAACATTACACACCACCAGTTTTTTCCCTGTGCTTCGCCTATTGTGATCCTGAGAGCGGTATATTCACCGGCAGGCATGGTTACAGTCCCGTACACCCGATTGTCAAAGTACATTTCGGTAACCTCGCAGTTTACGCTGTAATCCGAACCGTTTTCGGAAATCACCTGCTCGGCGGTCTGCCTGATCTCATCAAGATGCTCTTCGGCAGCCTTTGCCGACTCCTCGGCAGAAGCATTGTCTTCAAACAGATATGCGCTTTTTTCAAGCACTGCGTCACGGACTTTCAGCTTCAGAGCCTGGTCAGCTTCGGAATCGGAATTTGCAAGAATGTGAAGTCTGAACACGGTATCGGTAATGTCCCTGTAATCTTCCGCAAAGCCGCAGAAGCCTGCGCAAAAAACAGATATTGCCATTCCAAGAAGAAGCGCAAGCTCCGCCTGCTTTTTATTAATTGAAATTTTCATAATGCACTGTTCCTTTCGTCTTTCGTTTATGTTACGGATACACCTGAATTATTGAGCTTTTTCAGCAGCTTTATTCAATATATTTAAAAAAAAGCAAAAAAACTCTTGACAAAGCGCAAAAAAGGAGATATAATAATTAAGCGTTCAAAACGCGCTATCTTAGCTCAGTTGGTAGAGCACATCCTTGGTAAGGATGAGGTCGTCGGTTCAAATCCGATAGATAGCTCCATTTAGAAAGCCGTCCCCGAGTCTGCATAGGGGGCGGTTCTTCTATCGGTTAATATTTATTTGTGTATTCATTCGACGGAGCATGAAAATGTTTCCGTCTTTTTTTTGTGTTTATTTGCATTTAAACGTTCAGCAGATAAAATAAAAACAGCTTCCGCGGTATGCGGAAACTGTTTTTGCGGTTTACTCAAATGGATCACGAATGTCGCTTTGTACATCTGAGGCATAAAGTGAAAGTGTGTTGTCAACAGTATTGACTGAGCCGAGGAAAACCTCGTCTGCGGAATGAAAACCCTGCTCGTGAAGCTGTTTTTCAAGCCAGACCCGATTGTTGCCGGTCATTTGCAGATTTTTTTCGTTGATATTGCCGTCAAGAATAACATTCACCATGATTTCTTTCTGCACCGGATTTGCCCCCGTATCCGACGGGGTAAGCGGTCTGTCTCGCTCGGAGGGCAGAAAGCTTATCGAGCCGTTGTACTCAAATACCGCCGTGCGAAGCTGGGACAGGTCGAAATATCCCTGATTGCGGCATTGAGTAAGAAAATCGCTTATGTCGATCCTCGCTTTTCGGAAATTCCTGCGGTAAAGCTTTCCATTGTCAAAAAGTATCAGGGGCCTGCCGATGATCACTTTTCTCGCATGAGTCGATTTTCCCGTAACGACCGAAACAAGGTAAGCTATCACGGCATAGACCGCCATAGCCAGAAGCGATCTTTCGGGATTTTCAAGTTCTGTTGCAAATTCGGCGGCGATGGAGCCTATTGAGATACCTACTATATAGTCGAACATATTCAGCTGAGAAACCTGCTTGTTGCCCATAAGCTTGGTAAGCAGAAAAAGTGTAACTATGCTCGCAACCGATGTTGCGGCGGTTTTAAGCAGATCCATTTCATCATTCCTTTGATTTTTGATTATCTTTTGCAGATAAAATTGAATTATTCAGATTTTTAAAAAAATCACAGACTTCTTATTTCGGATATCATGCCGTAGCAGATACGGTTCACGCTGTCAAAATCAACCGCCTTTATATAAAACTGTTCAAGCTTGTCATGCTCCGCCTTTGCGCTTACAAGAGAACCAACTGCTTCGTCAAGAAGATTTTTTGCAGCCGTTTCATTAAATTTTATTCTGGTTTTTCTGCTGCGGATAATATTTTTATCGTAGAAGCGCCTGAAATTTACCGGCTGTTTTGCCGCGATTGAAAGACTGTTTATCGGATCTGCAGTCATGAACGCAATTTTAAGCTCAGGTATCAGCAGATGTTCAAAGGTCTCTTCACCGTAAAGGGTGCAAAGGCTTACACTGACCTCGTACCCGTGTTCGGCGGCTATATCGGCAAAACGCCGCAAAAACATTTCCGAGCCGGCATAAAAGCTGTCGTTAAGCAGATAAACGTCGTAGTCTTCGGGAATATTCGTAAGATATCCCTTGGGAGTCAATGCGGAAAGCTGTCTGAATACAGTTTTCCCTTCCGCCGAGTCCTTCT
>JBJESH010000137.1:0-3845 GCA_051882695.1 Oscillospiraceae bacterium
GAAATTAGGAGTTTGGAGATTTGAGCGAGGAGTTATTAACACTGAAACAAATACGCTCAGGGAACAACTGAAAAATAACTCCACACTCCACTCGCCACATTCCAAACTATAAAAAATAAGGAGTGCATCAATTATGGCAAACAGATTTATCCTCAACGAAACATCCTACCACGGAGCAGGCGCTATTGCCGCTATCGCTGACGAGGCTAAGGGCAGAGGCTTCAAGAAAGCTCTCGTATGCTCCGACCCGGACCTCATCAAGTTCGGCGTGACCAAAAAGGTTACTGACATTCTCGATGGTGCAGGACTTGCATACGATATCTATTCCGAGATCAAGCCCAACCCAACAATTGAGAACGTTCAGTCGGGCGTTGCTGCATTCAAAGCTGCATCAGCAGATTATATTGTAGCGATCGGCGGCGGTTCTTCAATGGATACTGCAAAGGCAATCGGAATCATCATCAACAATCCCGAGTTTGCCGATGTAAGAAGTCTTGAAGGCGTTGCAGATACAAAGAATAAGTGCGTACCCATTTTTGCAGTACCGACAACAGCAGGTACTGCCGCTGAGGTAACGATCAACTATGTAATTACCGACGCAGAAAAGAACAGAAAAATGGTTTGCGTTGACCCTCACGATATTCCGGTGGTTGCATTTGTTGACCCGGAAATGATGGAGACAATGCCTAAGGGTCTTACCGCTGCAACAGGAATGGACGCGCTCACACACGCAATCGAGGGCTACATAACTAAGGGCGCTTGGGAGCTTTCCGATATGTTCCATCTCAAGGCTATTGAAATTATTGCAAGAAGCCTTCGCGGCGCAGTTGCAAACACTAAGGAAGGCAGAACCGATATGGCTCTCGGCCAGTACGTTGCAGGTATGGGCTTCTCTAACGTTGGACTTGGTATAGTTCACTCAATGGCTCACCCTCTCGGCGCGCTGTATGATACTCCTCACGGTGTTGCAAATGCAATAATTCTCCCTACGGTTATGGAGTATAACGCTCCCGCAACAGGTGAGAAGTACCGCGAAATTGCCCGTGCAATGGGCGTCAAGGGCGTTGACGAAATGTCTCAGGATGAGTACAGAAAGGCTGCTATTGACGCTGTTAAGCAGCTTTCACAGGACGTTGGAATTCCTGCCGACCTGAAGGCTATCGTTAAACCCGAGGACATTCCGTTCCTTGCTCAGTCCGCATTTGACGACGCTTGCCGTCCCGGCAACCCGAGAGATACTTCCGTTGAGGAGATCACAGAGCTTTACAAATCTCTTATGTAATTTTTAATATGTAACAAGCAAGCAGAATTTCTGTGGTTTTATGCTATGTTTTCTTAGGAAAAAGCTGATTAATGCGAAGCAATTTATTGCTTTGCAGTCGTTTCGCCGTTTTGAGGAACGCTCGAAAATGCGTAACTGAGAGGGTGACGAAAAACGGCAGAAACGATTTAATCAGCGTTTCCTTAGTATTATTACTGCGGAAATTCTGCTTAAAATTTATTTTGGGAAACGGCGGTTCCGCCGCTGTTTCCGAGGGTGAATTTTGTAACGCGTACCCGAAAGCCTTACATATCCGCAGATACAGCCGTTTCTTTTCAATAAGGTAATTGAGGTGACATAATGAATATAAGAAAAATGACAATTGCTGACTATGACAGCATTTATGATTTATGGATAAACACGCCGGGAATGGGTCTGAACAATATTGACGACAGTCGTGACGGCATAGAGAAATTTTTGCGCAGGAATCCCGAAACCTGCTTTGTTGCTGAGGCTGACGGAAAAATTGTCGGTGTGATAATCTGCGGAAATGACGGCAGGAGAGGATACATTTATCATACGGCGGTCCTCCCCGATTACAGAAAACAGAGAATTGCCTCAGCACTTGTTAAAAGCGCTCTAAGTGCGCTTGAACGTGAGGGAATATGTAAGGCTGCACTGGTGGTTTTTGAGAAGAACTCTCTCGGCAATGCCTTTTGGGAAAGTCTTGGATTTACGACCCGTGACGATCTGGTGTACCGCAACAAGACAATTACGGAAATGATAAGAATCGACACATAATTATTTGAAAGGAAGATCATATAATGCTGAAAAATATACCAAAAATTCTTTCCCCCGAGCTTATCAAGACTCTTATGGAAATGGGACACGGCGATGAGATAGTTATTGCCGACGGAAACTTTCCTGCGGAAACTATTGGCAGACGCGTTGTCCGCTGCGACGGTCACGGTGTTACCGAGCTGCTGGACGCTATTATGCAGCTTTTTCCGCTGGACACCTACACCGACAAGCCTGTTATGCTTATGGAGGTTGTCCCGGGCGACCCTGTCGTACCCACAATATGGGACGAATACAAGGCTGTCATCAACAAGTACGAGCCTGAAAACTGCAAAATAGAAATGATAGAACGCTTCGCTTTCTATGAGCGCGCTAAGACTGCATATGCGGTCGTTGCCACAGGCGAGGAGGCGATATATGCAAACATTATTCTTAAAAAGGGTGTTGTGAAATGAGCGAGAAACGAGTCCTTGTTTTTGACTTCGGCGCTTCAAGCGGCAGGGCGATGCTGGGGAAATTTAACAGCGAAACTATTTCCCTTGAGGAAATTCACCGATTTGAAAATAATCCCGTCAAGCTGAATGGCACGTTTTATTGGGATATTTACCGACTTTTCTATGAAGTGCGGCAGGGTATATCAAAGGCTGTTCTTGCAGGCGGTTTCGACAGCATAGGAGTTGACACATGGGGCGTTGATTTCGGTTTAATAGGTGCTGACGGCGCGTTGCTGGAAAGTCCAGTACATTACCGCGACGAGCGCACAAATGGCATGATGGAAAAGGCTCTTATGCTGCTTCCGAGAGAACGGTTTTACAAAATTACGGGAAATCAGTTTATGGACATTAACACGGTTTTTCAGCTTGTGTCTTTGCAGAGAAAACGTCCTAATATGCTGAAAAATGCACAGAATATGCTGCTTATGCCCGACCTGTTCAACTACCTTCTGACAGGTGTAAAAAAGAGCGAGGCTTCAATAGCCTCTACGACTCAGATGATGAATGCGATGAATAAAAAGTGGTCGGACACGGTGCTTGATACTCTTAAGCTTCCCAAGCGGCTGTTGACGGAAATAGTTCCATCGGGAACGGTCATCGGAAAACTCAGCGACAGTATATGCAATGATCTGAACGCTCCAAAGGCGGATGTTATCGCAGTATGCGGACACGATACACAATGTGCAGTTGCGGCTGTTCCAACCGAGGAAAAGGATTTCATTTTCATTTCCTGCGGAACATGGTCGCTGTTCGGTACGGAGCTTGACGAGCCGCTTATCAATCCCGTTTCCGAGGCTCTTAATCTTACTAATGAGACCGGCTTTGGCGGCACGACCACGTTCCTGAAAAATATTATCGGACTTTGGCTTATTCAGGAATCACGCCGCCAGTTCCGACGTGAAGGCACAGAGCTTTCCTTTGCCGAGCTTGAAAAGCTTGCGCTTGCGGCAGAGCCGTTCCAAAGCTTTATAAATCCGGATGCTCCCGAGTTCGTACCAGAGGGTGACATTCCCGAAAGAGTGCGTGAGTTCTGCAAGCGGACGGGTCAGCACGTTCCCGAAAGCGTGGGCGAGGTCATGCGGTGTATTTATGAGAGCCTTGCGCTGAAATACCGTCAGGCGTTTGAAGAGATAAAAATCTGTACAGGCAGGGAATACCGTACGATAAATCTTATCGGCGGCGGAACGAAAGACGGACTTCTTTGTCAAATGACGGCGAATGCCTGCAATTGCCCCGTTACTGCAGGGCCAATCGAAGCAACAGCTTACGGCAATGCTGCGATACAGCTTATC